>JADIND010000021.1 GCA_017694215.1 Candidatus Scatousia excrementipullorum
TTAAAACTGTACAATAAAAATGAGAATAAAGAAATTGAATTTATACTATGTTTTCCTATAACACGAACATTATCGCTGGGAGAAAAAATATTTTCACTAAGAAACGTATATAAAAACAATAAAAAACACAAAGTCATAACGGTATTGGGCTTACAACTCAAAATCAGAAAGAAAACAAAACTGGAAAAACTTTTAGCACGTAAATACGACCCGAATCTTTCGCTCGAAGATAAAAAATATATTATTGAGCATCAGTTTGAAAGAGCTGTCGGTTATAAACCCAATATTGATAACCCGAGAAGTTTCAACGAAAAACTTCAATGGCTCAAACTTTATAACGAAGACCCGCTTTTGACTAAATGTGCTGATAAATATCTGGTCAGAGACTACGTTAAAGAAAAAATCGGGGAAGAATACCTAATCCCTCTCTTAGGCGTCTGGGATTCACCTGATGATATTGATTTTGACAAACTTCCAAACCAATTTGTACTAAAAGTTAACTGGGGCTGGGGACAAAATATTATTGTCAAAGATAAATCTAAACTGAATATTGAAGAAGCTAAAGATAAACTAAAAGAATGGCTAAGACCAGAGTCAAATCACTATTATGCAAACTTTGAATGGTGTTATAAAAATATTCAGCCTAAAATCATTGCAGAACAGTTTATACAACAGTTAAATAATGATTTATATGATTATAAATTCTTTTGTTTTAATGGAAAATTTGAAGTTTTAGAAATTATCTCCAGTCGTTTTACAAAGCAAGCCAATAATTTCTTTGATAAAAATTTGAAAAGACTGGATGTTTATTATGGAGGTAAAGGGCATTCAGAAATTGATATTAAAAGAGATAATGTGACTAAAATGCAAATTTTAGCAGAAAAGCTTGCATTACCATTTTATTTTGCAAGAATAGATTTTTACAATATTGATGACAAAATCTATTTAGGAGAAATTACGTTTTACAGTTCAAGCGGAATGGGTAAATTTGAACCTGTAGAATATGATTACAAACTCGGGGAAATGCTTACCCTGCCTACATCTCAGAGCAAGGGGGGGGGGCTAAGCTCTGCAACTGATTCAGTTCAGGCGGAACAAACTTTAATAACTAAAATATAGAAATACTAAGTCAGAGTATAAAAAATACTCTGACTTTTTTCGTGTAAATAGAATGAAAGGTTTGAAATGAAAAAAAATAAAATAAAGATCTTGGTCTGTTACCACAAGAAAGACAAATTATTTAAAAACGATGTATTGGTTCCCGTCCATTGCGGAAGAGCCTTAGCCTGCGAAGCATCCAAAGACGGAAAAATGAGTGAACAAGATTACCAGTGGATGCTGGATAACATGATTGGCGATGACACCGATGATAATATTTCTGAATTAAATCGGGATATTAACGAATGGTCTGCTATATATTGGGCATGGAAAAATTATGACAAACTCGGTAATCCGGATTACATTGGCTTATGCCATTACAGAAGATTATTTGATTTTTCGGATGTCATAAAAACCACAAACTATTCCCTGTTAAACAGATTAGGTTTAAACAAAAAGGATTTGAATAAATTATTATCTAAGTATGATTTTGTATATAGAGAAGGTTTTAAAGTTCATGATAATACTCAGCATACATTTGATTATTACCAGCTAAATGTTAATTTATCTGAAAATTATCACTCAATTTTATACAAACAATTTCAAAAATTTGAAAATGAACAAGTTTTTTATGCCGGAAATATGTTTATTATGAAAAAAGATGATTTTTTCAATTATTGTGAAAATGTTTTTCCGCTGATGTTCGACTTCCTAAACAAACCTAAAGATGAAGTCAATCAAAATTTTTAAATGCAGTAAAACTTAAAATGGCTCCTGAAAGATACCAGAAACTTAAAGAAAAAAGTGACAAAAATAACAACTGGTATCCTAGAATGACCGGCTATATGTTGGAATACATTTCCTCTTTTTATTTTATGCATTTAATGGATATTTATAAAAACAAAGCTTTATCCGGACATATATATACACCTACTAATGAAAGGAGATCAAAATTGTTAGATACTATATTTTCTGTAAAAAACCAAACGATTAATTCCAAAAAATACAAAATTGTTACAATAGCTGGTTTAAAATTCAAACATAAACTATCAAGTACCACATCTTCCAATACAATAAATCTAAATGATTATAACAATGCATATAGTGGTTATTTAGACCCTATCAAAATATCAAGCGGTAATGAAATAATAAAAATTATCAAGCAATATTATACCCCAAAATCCGTAATTGATATAGGGTGTGGTAAAGGTATGTTTTTAAAATGCTGGAAAGATTCCGGTGTTGAAACCATCGCAGGAATTGACGGGAACACACTGGATAACATAGATTTATTCATTGACCGAAAATTTATTCAAATAGCGAATCTGGAAACTTATGAAAATGTAAATAATACAAAATATGATTTGGCAATGTCATTAGAAGTTGCAGAACATTTACATCCTGAAAACGCCGCTCATTTTGTTAAATTATTAACCGGTTATTCTGATTTTATATTATTTTCCGCGGCAATACCTTATCAAGCTGGTCTTCACCATATTAATTGCCAACCTTTAAAATATTGGGTTGATTTATTTAATAAAGAAAATTTTGTATGTTTTGACTTCATTAGACCTCAGTTATTTGCTAATCATGAAAAAGTTAAAAGTTTTTACATACAAAATATCTTATTCTTTGTAAATAAAGAAAGGGCAAATCAATTAACTCAATTTAATTTATCTCCGACCACAAATCCTCTAATGTTTTATCATGCTGACAGGGTAAATATATTGATGGGAAAAGAAAAATAATAGAAACAACGTGCGGCGGGTACCGCCGCACGTTTACACTTATTTCAAAATATTTTTCATCAGTTTCAGAGCTCTGTCAACTGCCAGATCCATGTTGTAGTATTTGTAATCTCCCAGACGTCCGAAGAAATAAACATTATCCAATTTTTCCGCATCTGCAAGATATTTCTTATACAGTGCCTCATTCTCTGTTCCAACTATCGGGTAATATCTTTCATTTTGACCGTTTACGAATTTTTGCGGATATTCGATTGAAATTACGGTCTTATCAGATTTTTCGTTCAAGAAATACTTATGTTCCGTAATCCTTGTAAAATCATAGTTATTAGGATAATTTGTAACAACAGTCCTCTGATAATATTCAACATCTCTTGTCTGCACATCAAATCTGAGACTTCTATACGGGAGTTCCCCGTATTTGTAATTGAAATATTCATCAATAGCACCGGTATAAAAAACTCTTTTCCAATCTTTTTTAAGATATTCCGAAGCTTCAGTTTTTAATTTAACTTCAATATTTCTATGGTCAAACATCTTTTTAATCATAGCTGTATAACCTTTCAGCGGAATCCCCTGATATTTGTCATCGAAATATCTTGTGTCATGGTTAATCTGTACCGGAACTCTTGCTGTAATAGAAAAATCTATATCTTCAGGTTTTGCATCCCACTGTTTCATAGTATAATTTTTGAATACGTTTTCATAAACATATTCTGCAAGAAATTTCAAATCTTTATCATCATTATTCTTTAATTCAAGAATAGAAACCTTAACGTTGTAACCGTATTTTTCAACCAGTTTATTTTCAAGTCTTTCTGCCATTGCAGGAGAAAATAATTCATAAATGGTCGCAAGTGAAAAAGGAAGACTAACCGGTTTGCCCTCAATAATTACATTAGGTTTGAGGAAAAAATAATTCCACTGTGTAAATTTAGAAAGATAATCCCAAACCTCTTTTATTCTGGTATGGAAAATATGCGGTCCGTACTTGTGGATATGAATATTATTTTCATCTTTGTAATCATATACATTGCCTGCAATGTGGTCTTTTCTGTCAATTACTAAAACTTTTTCTCCGTTTTCAGCCAGAATATTTGCAGCAACCGCTCCTGATAAACCCGCACCTACAATTAAATTAGTTTCTTTTTCCATATCTAAAACTCCTTTTCCGGAATTATTATAACATGTACATATGTGGAATGATATTTATTTATAAAAAGAAATAATATAGTCATTATGAATTACGTAAATAAACTATTGGAAGCATTAGGACATAATAAACATCTGCATTTTGACATCTGGACACAAAAACATGAATATGTTTCCGGAAACAAAAAATGGCTCGGGAATATCCTGCCTTATGAAATTCTTGAAAGAAGTGTCAAAAAAGCTGTTGAATCGCTTGTTACTCTTTGTGAATGCGAAGAGTTTTTTACAGAGTTTCCTGATAATATTGAGACTCCGAATTACGGGGACACCTGGGGAAGACTTGCTAATTATATAGAGATAAATAACCGTGCCATTGCTGAAATGGAAGGGAATCGAACAAAAAACGGTATTTTAAGTGCCATAAAAATACTTCCTGCAATTCCTCCGTCTGCAAAAAGCTGGGCAAACTGCATAATTCTTTCGCAAATTTTCCCGAATATTTTTGGTGACGGGTATAATAAAGGGCCTTTTGAAGAAAATTCCATATATGGGATAAAACTTAATACAGGATACAGTGGAAACATCATTGACTATGAGATTACGGATAAAATAACAGCAGAAGAACAGTTTCATGCTTTCAACAACCTCGCACATTTTCACGGGCTGAAAACAGGATTCAGAACAGTAATTTCGGCAGATCAGATAAAGGTCTGCTATCCTGACAGAGAAGAAGGGTTCAACTGGTGCAATCCTGAACATCAGGAAATTTTTATTAATGAACACGTCAAACTTATAAATATGGGATTTGAATGTATTTTTATAGATTCCGCAAAACACATCGGAGGATATGAATGTGAAAATTACACAGGAGTCGGCGACCTTCCTGAATACGGACAAATGCAGTATATCTTACAACAGATAAGAGAACGCTCCGGAATGACAACATTAAGTTTTGTCGGAGAAAAAAGCACCGGAGATTTTGAAAGATATAAAAATTTGGGACTCACGGCTGGCACTGCATTTGTAAATCCTGATGATTTTGAAAATGTAAAACAGTGGTCAGAAAAACTTAAATATAACAGAGAATACGCCCCGGGGATTGAAGTTTCTAATGACAATGACACCGGCGGTTCAAGATATGAAGACCGTTTGAACAGGATACACACCTGTCTTTTCGGTTACGAATACTCGAGCGACAAACTACCGAGCTTTATGCAGATGGAAGATTTATTCCCGCTGCGATACGACACAAGCACCCATCATCTTATGATGACAAACCCTTCATATTCAACTGACGGTACTCCCGAAAGCCATTTTGAAAATCTTTTTACCAAAGATGACGGCAGAAATTATAATGCCAAAGTGTCTGAATTATTCAAAAACGCATTAAATCTTTAATGCAACATTTTCTCATTCCTTTCGTCAGAAATTTATAAAAGAAGATTTACATTTTTATAAAAATAGATGAGAGGGATTTGGAATGACATTAGACACGAGTATCAGCCGCGAAATTGATAATCTTTACAGCGACTTCAATCAAAACACTGATGAGAATGATATAAAAGATTCACCTGACATTGATGATGAACTTCTTGAACAGGGGAATCCGAAAACGTTCAGTTCAATAGCCAAGGAAGATGATATTTTACAAATGTATTTAAAAGATGTGGGGAAAATCCGCCTCTTAAATTCAAAAGAAGAAAAACTTCTCGGAAAAGATATTAAAGAAGGGGAAAACAAAAAAGCCGAAATAGCGAAACGGAAACTTGTTCAGGCGAATTTACGGCTGGTTGTGAGTATTGCAAAAAAATACATCGGGCAGGGTGTACTGTTTATGGATTTAGTACAGGAAGGCTCATTAGGATTAATTAAAGCCGCGGAAAAATTTGATTACACAAAAAATTTCAAATTTTCAACTTATGCAACCTGGTGGATTAAGCAGACAATTATGAGAGCAATCGCAAATAATTCAAAAACAATAAGAATTCCGGTTCATATGGCTGACAAAATAAGGAAATACAAAAAAACATTCTCCACACTCTCCTTTGAATTCGGCAGGGAACCTACAGATAAAGAAATTGCAGAAAAAATGGGGGTAAGTCTGAAAAATATACTTTCAATCAAAAGAGCAATAATAAAAGAACCGATAAGTCTTGAAACACCGGTCACTGATGACTTATGTGTCGGAGATTATATAGAAGATAAAAGCTACAACTCACCTGATACTCAAGCAAAAAATAATGCAATCAAAGGAAGTATTCATCATCTGCTGAACACATTAAATGATAGAGAAAGAAGAATTATCAACTGCCGCTTCGGTGTAAACGGAGAGACTCCAATGACGCTTGAGCAGCTAGGAAAAACAATGGGGTATTCAAAAGAAAGAATCAGGCAATTAGAAGATGCAGCCTTGACAAAAATTCGTC
>JADIND010000022.1 GCA_017694215.1 Candidatus Scatousia excrementipullorum
ATAATGCATCAACCCAGTTTTCAACGACTTTGGATTCTTTGTTAAGAGTTTCAGAGATATAGCCGTCGAGAATTGTTGAGGCATTTTTAAGATTGGATTTGATAAGTCTTACGTTCGGATTTTCTTTTGAAACCTGTGCCTGAATAAGGCTCAAATAACCGTTAACTTCTTCTTTCAGGTTATCCGGAGTACCGATTGCGATGGCTGTATTGTTAAAATCTTTCAGGATTTGGGCAATGTTAATGCTTGAGCTGCGGGTCTGTGTATAAGACTGTGCCTGATTTACCGGTGCGGATTGCGTTCCGTATTGAGGAGCGGCAGTGCGTGTTTGAGATTGTGCATACATCTGCTGCCATTGTTCAGGCTTAATTTCTTTATATTTCGGGGATTCCTGCTCAATATAATTAAGACCGCGGCTGCGGGAATTTTGACCGCCTGTCTGTTCTTCCCGTTCTGTTTGGGCAGGTGATTTCGAGGCGTCTTCATCCTGTCGGTGTCTTACTGGATTTCTGCCGTCTTTATTGATATATGGACGTTGATAAATGTTGCTTAAATTCAACCCCATCCGGTTTTTTGATACCTCACTATCCGCTTTTTCTACATTACTCTACGTTACTACTATAGCTTAAATCGTTCTTGTACGGCTCATACTTTCGTATGAAATCTGCATGAATTATTTAAGTATATTTTTAACAAAGTCAATCATGAAAAATCATCATCATGCAATTTTTGCAGTCAAATTTTAACGGATATTTTTTGCCTTTTTCATCAATGAGGAATAATTTTTTCGGAGATTTGCACATATCAAATGCATATTTGAGGCAGTGTTTGGTCTGCATAAGACATTTGCCGCGGAAATCTTTTGTGCTTTCAAGGGAGTTTTCACATACTTTTGAATGGCAGCGGTTGTAAAATTTTTTCGCCTGACAGTTATGGATATTTGCTCTGTAATCAACTTCGTGAAGCGGGAAGTCTGTGTATTTCAGCGGTTTTTGTAATTCTTTCGGGTAATTTTTTAGCCTTTCCTTCATTAATTTGTCGAAAATATCACGGCGGATTTCGTTTATTTTAGAAACCGGCAGAAACGGAAGATTACTTTTCACGTTAATCGAATTCACGTAAAAATCGCTTTCACCGGTTTTTTGAAGCTGCGAGAGAAATATTTCTTTCATTTTATCGGGATTTTTCGGCGGTTCTATATTCGGAATTTCAACTCCGACGGAATTTCCGTCCTCATCTGTCACATAGAGCATATTATTTTCAAAAACAAAATTAACAGCGATACGGCGTTTTGTTTTTGAATTTTTCAGGAGTTTTTCAAATTCGACGTCCTGATTCCGGTAAATAACGGTGCCGGCTTTGAGGTTAATTTTTTTATTCGGGAAAATCTTTTTGCCCTCAATCCTGTTTACTAGACAACCATCCTGAATCCCGTTTTCAATCCAGCAAAGCCCGTCCTGCAAAGAAACATTTGCATTCAGCACGAAGAAATCTTTTCCGGTCTTTTCTACTTTGCCGAGTCTTTCGCCGGTTGATTTCGGAGAGTCAAAATTAAAACATTTTTTTCTGCCGTCAAGAAAATAGTCGGTAAATCCGCGGTTAAATGTTCTGTGTAAATCAGGTTCAAAATCGAGAAAAATTTTGCCGGAAGATGTTTTTGCCGCAAATTTTTCGATTTCTTTTGTGTAAAATGCAACTACATTTTTTACGTAATTTATATCTTTAAGCCTGCCTTCAATTTTGAAAGATTTTATGCCGGCATTAATCAATTTTTCAAGATGTTTTGAGGCGTTGAAATCTTTCAGATTCAAAAGGTATTTGTCTTTTGCAATAAAATTCCCCCTGTCGTCAACAAGCGAGTATTTTTTTCTGCAGGGCTGAGCACATTCTCCCCTGTTTGCGGAGCGTCCGCCTATTGAATAACTCAAATAACACTGACCGCTGTATGATACACATAAAGCTCCGTGAATAAATGTTTCAACCTCACAGGATACATTTTTGCAAATATTTTCAATTTCCGAAATAGAGAGTTCTCTTGCAAGAATAATTCTCGACACACCTATTTTGTCAAAAAACATTGCTTTTTCTAAAGTTCTGTTATCGCATTGCGTACTCATATGCAGAGAAATCGGAGGGAGTTTTCCCTCTGATGCCATTTCCAGAATTCCCGTATCCTGAACAATTATTGCGTCAACCCCGATTGAATAAAGTTTTTTTATAAGTTCAACCGCTTTTTCAATCTCATCATCAGTCAGAATTGTATTAATCGTAACATGAACGCGGGCGTAGAATTTGTGTGCGTAATCAACAACATCTTTAATATCATCAAGACTGTTCGGTACGGCACGTCTTGCCCCGAAATCCGATGCTCCGATATAAACGGCATCAGCTCCGCAGTTAATTGCGGCTATGGCTGTTTCTTTATCTTTTGCCGGTGCAAGCAGTTCAACTCTTTTCATAAAGTTATCTCTTCATTGTTTTGCTGATTTTTGAATGAATTTTGCTTGCTCTGCTCAAATATTCCGTCAATCGTTCGTAATTTTTAATTGTTTCACCGTACGGAACTTTTATCTTAATCAGTTCATCGACATTGGAATTCAAATCTTGCAAAGCTTCCAGCGAATCACTTAACTGTACGAGTTCGTGAACTTTTTTAGAAACTCTTGCAAGAAAATATCTCTGCACAAAACGTTTCATCTTGCCAAGGAACGGAATTTTTTTAGCACTGCTCTGTGAGGGATATTTTGAGTTTAAATCTCTTGTTGCAAAACGACGTTTAAATTCCCGAAGTTCACTTTCCAGACGTTGTTTTTTTGCTCTGCATGTAAATAAAATCTGCTGGTCGCCCGAAATTTCAGCGGAATTAATCTTTTTATTAATTTCAACAAGCTGTTCTTCCCGGTCTTTAATTAAATATTCCAGTTTCAGGGTCTGTGTATGAGCATCAATTTCTTTGCCGCTGTCAAGAATATTTGTATCCAGTTCATTTAGCCTGCGGACAGGTGATACCGCCTGAATCTCAGACAACGCTGCAGCCTGATGACGGGTCAAAAACCAGTGGTTTTGCGAGCCGCTTAGATTACTGAAAATATTTTTTGCTCCGTTTTCTTTTTCCATACACTTATATTAAAGTATAAACAAAAAATTTTTGAACGGCAAAATTTAAAAAAATAATGATTTGTTTTACGCATAAAAAAGCCGTAAGAATTATTCTTACGGCTTTCATATTTGTTTTTTAAAACTATTTTACAAGGTCTTTGAATTTTTTACCTGCTGAAAATGCCGGAACTGTTTTTGCAGCAATTTTCAATACAGCACCTGTTTGAGGGTTGCGGCCTGTTCTTGCAGCTCTTTTACGTGCTTCAAATGTTCCGAAACCTACTAATGTAACTTTTTTACCTTTTGCAACAGTTTTTTCAATAGTTTCCAATACAGCTGCAACTACGTCAGCAGTAGCTTTTTGAGAAACTTTTGCTTTTTTTGATACTTCTTTTACTAATTCTTCTTTGTTCATTGTGAACCTCCTTTTTTCCTTACAAGCAACGCCAGAAACCATTTTCCGCATGCTCTCTTCTCTTCGACAAAATTATTATAACACTTTATTTGTTTTTGACAAGAGGGTTTTAGGGATTTTTTGTAACTTTTTTTAAGATATATAAGGATTATGGTTCTTTTGATTGGTAAAAAACTTGTTATATCAGGCTTTTTAGACAAAATATGTCTGAATATAAAAATCCGGCAAAATCCTGTCTTTTGCAGCAATGCCCGTTTTTTTGGAAAAAAATACCGCCCGGTATAATTAATTAACAGGCGGAGTTGGAATTAAGAATTGTAACTAATTTATTCCGTTACAATGATATATTATTCTATATAATGAAAAATGTCAACTTATACCAGAATATTTTGTAAAATTTGTTTATGATTAAAAATAATGTTTCAACAATTATAGGAAGCAGAAGACTGTCTGTAGCGGAAACGGCAAGACTTGCAAACTTGAAATATAATACGGTTGACGATTTGTATAATGATAAAACCAAAGGCGTAAAATTTGAGACATTAAACAAACTTTGCTGGGCTCTGGATTGCAGTCCGAATGATTTATTTGTTTATATCCCCGATTAACCTGTCTGCAGTATTGGCGGTAATAATGATTTGTTAAATAAAAAAGATAGGTTTATTTATGCCTGAGCTTACGTTTGTAAGATATAACCGAATACTCTGCTATGACTGATTTTTCCCGGATATTAACTCCCTTAACCGTCCGATTTGTTTATGTACGGATTTTGTTTTTTTGTGTATAATTATTACGGTTGACAGTCAGATGGGTTAGAGATATGTTTTCGGAAAAAATTAATCTTTTAAAAGCTTTCGCAATATTGCTCGTTGTATCAGGTCATCTTGAGTTTTCCATACTGGGGATGTTCCCACCTTATTCTTTTCAGCTTGCTTTATTCTTCTTTATTTCCGGTATGCTTTTCAAAGAAAAATACCTCAACGATACAGTGACATTTGTTAAACGACGATTAAAAAGTTTAATTTTACCATACTTTCTCTATGAAATTTTTTATGTTATCGTAACCTATTTGATATTTCATTTCACAGGAAAATGGTGGGGTGAACCTGTCACGTGGAAAAATTTCTTTATTACGCCGTTTTTGAACGGACATCAGCTTGAATTGTCCTGTCCGTTATGGTTTGTACCGCAGTTGTTTATTACTATGACGTCATTTTTATTCTTTATGAAATTTTTGTTCAGAGTGACACAGAATAAGTTTGTACATCTTGCAATATTTCTGGTTTTCGGATTTTTGACAATTCCGGTTATAAAAAGCGTTCCGCATACCTCTATAAATCTTCTTGTTTTCAGAACGCTATATTCAATGTTTTTTGTTTATCTCGGATATTTTTTCATGCACCACATCAAGGACAAACACGACATTTTCACCCCGAAATGGCTCGGTGCAATCCTTGTTTTCCAATCACTTTTGTGGCTGTATAACAGGGATTACGACCCGACACACGGCATAGGTTTGAGTTATGTGCTTGTCTGGGCAAGATTTGACGATCAGATTATTGTACCTGTTCTGACTTCTCTCACAGGTATCTGGGCAAGTTTATACACCATAAATATTGTATATCCGTATTTTAAAGATATAAAATTTCTGAAATATATGGGCGAAACAACATTCCATATCATGGCAAACCATCTGCTCGTAATGTATTTGATTACGGCTGTATTCCTTAAAATCAACGGAATCCCGATGGCGGAGAGGGCTCTGCATAATATCTACTGGATTTACAATCCGGTGCAGACAACATTCCTGTATTTTGTGCTTACAATGGTAATTACAACTTACGCAGGAGTTTTGCAAAAATACATAAAGGCTAAATTATTTTCAGCCAAACAGTAGCGTAAGGATACATCAAAAGTCGTGTCGTTTTTTGCGTCGGAGAAATTCTGACCTTGTATTTTTCACCGTTCAGAATGTTTTCCAGATAAACGTAATCTTTCTTGACCGGCTTGAATACAACTCCGACCGGCAAATTAATTTCCGCAACGCGTTTATTGCTCCCAAGATTATGAATTATCAAGTATTTCTGGCCTTCATATTCTCTGATATAAGCCAGGTCTTTCGGTGAATTTGTTTTAAGCAGAGTAAAAGAACCGCGTGAAAGAGCTGGGGTTTGTTTTCTCAATTCAATCATGTGTTTTACTTCCGCATGAATTTTTGTTGAAAGACTGCTTCCTTTCGGCTTTCTCATCGTTGAATAAAAAGCATCATAAGTCAAAACACCTCTGTTTATGTCACGGCTGTCAAAGAATGAAAGCAGTTTCAATTTATTCTTTTTCTGATTTAATTCACGTTTTTTTGCCGCTTTTTTAGCATAAGAAAAATTATTTTGTGCGGCAATCTCATCTCCGTAATAAATAATCGGAATACCCGGAAGCGAAAGCAGCGTTGAATATGCCATGATAATTCTGTCAGCATTGTTGTTTAAAAAGTTTGCAGCTCTTCCGCTTACTCCGAATCCTTTTCTGAATTCAGCTCCGAGAGGCTCCAGAGCGTCATATATAACCTGTCTGACTTCAGGGCTTACCATCTCGAGTGTAAGTTCGTCATGCACCCGTAAAAATGTAGCCCAGCTTGTACTGTTCGGAATTGAAGGTGTTGCCTTATTAGCTTCCGTAAAATATTTGTTGTCTTCTGTAATGAATGCTGCCCACAGTGCCGGCATATACGGAAAATGATATGCTATTTGAAATTCATCCGTACGCTTCAGTGAAACAGGTTTGTTGTTGATATTTGTAGTAATTGTTCTTTCTTTGCCGAAATATGGCAGAATATCTTTCGGTGTCTGGCATGCTTCCGCCTGAATAACCGAACGGGGTGCTGTTGCCTGAAGGTAAATACTGATAATTTTAATCAAATTATGGGTTTTATCAAGATTTTCGGCAGTTGAACCTTCTTCCTTCATCAAATAAGGAATCGCATCCATTCTGAAAATATCAATACCAAGATTTGCCCAATAACTTACTGTTTCCAGACAGTAATACAAAACTTTCGGATTTTCCCAGTTTATATCAAGCTGAAACGGATAAAATGTATGATAAACATAGTAATCTTTACCGTTTATGGTAACTTTTCTGTAATGATTTTCGGTAATGTCAGGGAAAATTAATCTTCTTTTGGAAATTTTGCCGTTTGGTTCTTTGTATTCAACAACAGTACCTTTTTTAGGATCAACATATTTTTTATACTCGGGCATTTCTTCTCTTACGACGAAATAATTAAGCTTGTCCAAATCACCTTTAAGTGCTGCCTGAAACCATTCATGCTGGTCAGAAAAGTGATTCAGAATTAAATCCGCTTTAATTTTAAACCCTTTTTGTTTAGCGGCAATAACGAATTCTTTAAACTCCGGCATTCCGCCTAAATCTTTTCTGACATTTTTCGGATTTTTAACGTCAAATCCTGAATCACCCATCGGAGAATCCGCAAAAGGCATAATATAGAGAGTTGTTACACCCAAATCTTTCAGGTAATCAAGCATTTGGATTGTATCTTTGAAAGAGTTAGGTTTTTCCGGATTAATCACACCGAACTGGTCAGCATAAAACATATAAA
>JADIND010000023.1 GCA_017694215.1 Candidatus Scatousia excrementipullorum
GCGGAGAAAAGAAAGATTTTCAGGATAAAATCCAACTTCCGGAAGAATATAAATTCTTTAATGTTCAGGAATTTAACAATTCATATGACAACTTCATAGAAAATTCACTTGGAGGATTTTCTTCACACAAAGAAACTTATGATGTAGGTATTGTGTTTGATGAAGAACTCGGAATGTACGCGGTTCCGTTCTATGGAACATTCAATAAGATTTTTGAAGCGAAAAACCCTTCTGAAATTTTGAATTATGATAAATGTATTGAATATTTTCTTAGAAACAGTAAATTTTCTGCCAATTTGATAAAAAGAGTTGCCGGAAAACATGAAAATTTTATGCCGATAATAAACGGTATCTACAAAACAGATTATACGCTTGATGAATTACTGGAAAAATATAAATCACATTATCTTGAACAGAAAATATATTCATCCACAACGGTTCTGTATCGCTCAAAAGCATTTTCAAGCACTCTCGGAATAATTGAAGAACAGGAAGAAAAACCGACACTGCCTCAGGGGATAGATTTATCAAAAATCGGAAGAAATGATCCTTGCCCTTGCGGAAGCGGTAAAAAGTTCAAAAAATGCTGCGGGGCAAATTTGTAAAGTTAAAGACGGCGGTACAGCAAGTGCCGCCGTAAATTTTATGGAGTTTAGATTAGTATGAAAAAGTTTTTTGCAATAATACTTTTGGAATTATTTTTATGTCATATTGAGTCTAACGGAATATTCCGGTAATTGCTGGCTTAACCTGCAATCATACAACCGCCGCACCATGTCATCCTGAAAGCGTAGAAAAATTAGTTGAGCCATTTTAGTAATGTAGGTTTTGGTAATTTCTGATTACCGAAACATTTTTGTTGTGGTAAATTTTAATTTACCACAACCTACTGTTCTTTTTTATCCAGTCCGCCCCTCACCCTAACCCTCTCCCAAAAAAGGGGCGAGGGAATATAATGCCTCCCTTGTAAGGAGCAAATGGTACAGGCGAACGCAGTGAGCCTTGCGACTCTGCTTTCGCAACGAAGTGAAGGTGAGGCGGTACGGATGTGCCGGAGGGTTTAAGGAAGGTGACCCTCTCCCGCCTTCGGCATCCTCTCCAAAAGGCAGAGGGTAAAGAGTTTCAGAATGATATGGAAAACGCACCGTTCAACCATTCCTCCTTCACTTCTCACCTTAACATAGTTGCACTTGTCATCCTGTATCTTTTTATTTTACTTTTTGCTCTGTTTGGCATAAAGTTAATGTATGTTTGAAGTTTATGAGGATTATTTAAATGAGCTGGAAAAACACGCTCATTTTAGATTTATCAGGGATATAGAAAAAAAAGATGGCAAGTTTATTTATATTAAAGGGGAAAAACTGCTTAATTTATCCTCTAATAATTATTTAAATTTTGCGGATAATAAAGAGCTTACTGACAAATTTTATGCACAGGTAGGCAGTAAATATTCTCTTGGCAGTGCGTCGGCAAGATTATTGACCGGAACTTTACCTGTTTATAAGGAGTTAGAAAATTTAATTACTGATTTATACAAAAGTGAGGATACCCTTCTTTTTAACAGTGGTTATCATGCAAATGTTGGGATAAATTCTTCTATTGCAGGCAGGGGGGATGTGATTTTTTCTGATAAGCTTAATCACGCCAGCATTATTGACGGAATGCGTCTTGGCGATGCTAAATTTTTCAGATATCCGCACAACGATATGACTGCTCTTGAAAAACTTCTTACAAGAGAACGTAATAATTTTAAAAATGCTGTTATTGTCTCGGAAAGTGTTTTTTCGATGGACGGTGATATTGCGGATTTGAAAAAACTTGTTGAATTAAAAAATAAATACAACTGCATTTTAATTCTTGATGAAGCTCATGCATTTGGGGTTTTTGGAAAAAACGGACTCGGTGTGTGCGAGGAGTTAGATATTTTGAGTGAAGTTGATTTGCTTGTAGGAACTTTTGGCAAGGCTATAGGTTCAACGGGGGCTTTTGTCACCGGAAGAAAAATTTTGATTGATTATTTGATTAATAAAGCTCGTTCATTTATTTTTTCAACCGCTTTGCCGCCTGTAAATGTTGCTTTTTCAAAATGGATTATTGAAAACGAACTTCCGAAAACTTTTGAAAAGCGGATGAAAATGCTTGAACTCGGACGGAAATTAAAAAGTCAAAGTCATATAATACCTGTGATTGTCGGTGACAATGAAAAGACTGTTGAGCTGTGTAATATTCTCTACCAAAACGGGTATTTTACACTTCCTATTCGCCCACCGACTGTTCCAGCGGGAACTTCAAGAATAAGGCTATCGCTTACGGCAGATATAGAAGAAAAAGATTTGGAGAAATTATGCAGTATTATTGGCTGAATGATAGAAATAAAGAAAATCGCAAGAAATTAATTATATTTTTCTGCGGATGGAGTTTTGACAATTATCCTTTTAAAACTTTAGATTGCGGAGATTATGATATTTTGATGTTTTATGATTATAAAAATCATAATATTCCTATAGAAATTCCGCAGTATGAAGAATACTATCTTGTAACGTGGTCTATGGGTGTTTATATAGCATATCTTTTACGTGATAAATTGCCGGATTTTAAACTGAAAATTGCCATAGACGGAACTCCATTTCCTATTCATAACGAATTAGGTATTCCCGAAAGAACTTTTGAATTAACCTTGAGAAATGTTGATACAGGTTTACAGGGTAAATTTCAGAGAAATCTTTTCAAAGAAGAAAAAGATTATGAAAAATATCTTCAAAATCCTGTTCAAAGAAAAATTCCTGAACAAGCTCAGGAACTTCGGGATTTGAAAGATTTTATATCTAAAGCTGATATTTCTTATGAAAAATATTACGACCGTGCTATAATCAGTGAAACAGATAAAATAGTACCGACTAAAAATCAGGTTAACTGCTGGAAAAACAGAGCCTCGGTAATTATGATTGACAGCGGGCATTTCCCGTTTTATTCCTTTAACGGCTGGGATGATATTTTAAAATGCAATTAAACCCTAAATTGATAAAAAATAAATTCAAAAAAAGTATGGATAAGTATGACGAAAATGCCGTTGTACAAAAACTTATGGCTGAAAAGCTAATAGCAAATCTGCCTCAAAAATCATATGAAAAAATTCTTGAACTTGGCTGCGGCACAGGGATTTTGACAAAGCATATCACTCAAAGTCTTTCTTATAAGAAATATTATGCTAATGACATAGTTGAAAAATCTAAATTTTATGTGGATAAAATTATTTTAGATAATATTTTTATCTGCGGTAATGCTCAAAAAATAAAATTGCCGTCAAAAGTTGATTTAATAATTTCAAATGCGATGTTCCAGTGGTTTTCTAATCTTGATAAAGTTTTGGAATATTACGGAACACTGTTAAATCAGGGCGGAACTATTGCCTTTTCTACGTTTTCACCGAATAATTTTTTAGAAATAAGAGAGATTACAGGCCTAAGTTTGGATTACAAAACTACTGATGAAATACACAGAATTTTAGAGCGTAATTTTGAAATTATTTACCTTGAAAACTTTGACTATAAGCTTAATTTTGCCAATCCTCTGGAAATCCTTGCTCATATGAAAAATACCGGAGTAAATTCACTTACCGGCAAACAATGGGGGATAACAGACGTTAAGATATTCTGCGATGAATATAAAAAAAAGTTCCCTGATTTATCGCTTACATATTCTCCGATTATTGCAATTTGTAAAAAATATTAAACTCCAGCAAAATTTGTTATGTTTCTTTTTAATATATTTATTATGAAAGGAATATAAATATGGTATCAAAAATTTTTCAAAAAGCGGTTCAGTCAGGCGGGCAAATACTTGCAGACGGCAGTGTTTATACCTGGCGGTACGGGAAGAAGAATCCTAACATGCTGATACAGCGTACGGTTGCTCCAAATGGTAATTATGCAATTCAGCTTAGTGAAAACGGGAACATTTTTAAAAAAGTTTCAAAGTGTTTTTTGAACGGTACATCAGAGGTTGTCGATACATACAATTCAAAAACCGGCAAAGGTATTTATTTGAGTTCTGTTGATGCTGCTGAAGGAGGAGCAAGATTTTATAAAGTTTTTGATAAGGTTAAAGAAAATGGTATAAGTCAGGACGGATTGATTTACCTTATCCGAAACAATGACTCTTTCAGATACTTATGTAACATAAGAACATTTGACGGACAATCATGTCAACCAAAACCGGGTACAACATTTGCCTGGTTTGCTCAAAAGTTTGGCGAACTCTTTAACCGTTAAACTTTTTTCCGGAATCAAAAAGTTTTTTGGCCTGTTCTTTTGTAAAGGTTAATGTTTCAAGTGTAGATTTTTTAACTTTGTCAGGGTTTTTGAAATTGTTTGAAAGAAAAGTTACAAATTCTGTAGCCTGATTTACAAGTTTTTTAAGACTCTTGAAAAAAGGTTTTTTGTAACTTAAAACTTTTCCGTTTACCGTGTTTACTTCTAATTTTGATTTCCCGATTTCAATGACGGTTTCGCCTCCTATTCCTCTTAAATCAAAAAGGTTTCCGTCCTGAGTTGACAGTTTTGTTGTTAATATATTTCCGTTTCTTTTTGTCGGAAGATTAGATAATAAATATCTTAAATTGTGTCTGTCAACCGAATAAGTTTTCGGGGTAAAAATTTGCGGAATTTTCACGATAGTCCTTTCTTGTTACCAGTTTGTTCTTGTAAGTATTTGCTTGGCGTTTCTGTCAAACATTTTTTCCTTGTACCAGACACCTTTGAATGTCCCGTCAGGTTCATAAACATACTGCAAATCATGTGAGATAAAATATATTGCTCCTGCAAGTTTTCCGTTGGAGCGGTATTGTTTTGAGTAATACGGAAAGTCCGGATAGTTATCCGACATTTCATCAACATAGCTTAACCTTCCGAAAGCTGAGTAGTAATAGACAGTTTTCGGATTTTTTTTATATTGAATTGCATACATATAAATAACATTATTTTTATAATAAAAGGCACAAAGATTTGCATCTGAGGTTTCCGTAATTCCGTTCATTACAAGCTGATAAGTTGTTTTATAATATTCATCTTTCAAAAAATCTTTATATTTTGCACGAAATTCTTTTCGTGGAATCTTTGTTTGAATCTCATCACCGAAAATTAAGTTTTGATACTGGGATATTTCCGCATCTCTTTCTACCTGAGACATATTTACCCAGTTAAAGTCAACGCTGCCGGTAATAACTGTATCTTCAGCAAAACAACAATTCCCTAAAAACAATATCCCCAGAATAATTAAAAGTTTTTTCATTAATCCCTCCGCATCAAGTTTATCATAATACATTGAAAAAATCAAAGAATGCATATATAATTAAATATGTTAGCAGGAAAGAAATGGAGAGTAATATGTCAAAATTCACTAATAATAAT
>JADIND010000024.1 GCA_017694215.1 Candidatus Scatousia excrementipullorum
ACAATATATTTACCAATCGGAACCTGTCTTCTGAATTTTATATTATTCAACCTTTTGGCTCTTAATTGATTCCACAAAATGTTTTCGCATTCTGTTTGGGTACTTCTTAATGTTTTGGCATAATTAAGTGATTTTTTATTATAATATCGATTATTCATAATTAAAAGTTTAACATAAATATAACCTGCCCTCTCTCTTTGTGAGAGGGCAGAATTGCTTAATGAACAAAGTGAATTTAGCAATTTGGGAGAGGGTTTTAGAGTTTCCCGAGACTTTTCAAAAATTTGTATGTAATTACTGTTGCATCTTTGTCTGTGCGGAGTTTTTCTATAATTGATTCAAGAATTTTGTCGTAGTCGTTAATATGACTAAACTGAAACAGTTCAGCAATTTCAACCCCGAGAACTTCGCTGAGTTTTACGATGTTTTCAGGTTTCGGAAAAGACAGACCGTTTTCTATACGTGAATAGTTTTCGGGTTTTATTCCTATTAATTCTGCTACAGTTTCCTGTGTAAGCATTTTGGCAGTACGGATTTCTCTTAACCTTTTACCAAACATTTTTTTCATATTTATATTAAACATCATTTTTATTAATTTATTAAACCTGTGCTGCAGGCTATTATTGATGTATTGCATTAAGTGTATTGATGTGATACAATAAAAATATATAAATTAATTGATGTACGAAAGGATATTGCCATGAAAAATGGTTTTACACTTGCAGAAGTACTTATTACACTTGGAATTATCGGAATAGTTGCAGCAATGACTTTGCCGGCAGTCTTAGCAAGTTATAGAAAAAAGGAGATTGAAGTAAGATTAAAAAAGTTCTCGTCAACTATGCAAAATGCTTTTAATTTTGCCACTGTAGATTACGGGCCGATTCAAAATTGGAAATATCCGACAAAGCAAAATGATGCTGATGAGATTAATGAATTTATGTTTACATACTTATTTCCATATTTGCAAGGTATTAAGGTATGTGAATCAGGTGATGCCAAGTGCAATCAATTTCATGAAAATTTTACGGGTCATACCTCAAATATTATGCCGGTATATATTTTTTCTGACGGAAGCTGTTTTACGATGGTTATTGGAGGTTCTTCCGCAGATATGGGCGTTGCAACAATACATTACTGGTTTGATTATAACTGTGCCGGTAAACCGAATAAAGAAAATGAAGATATCTTTAAGTTTGTGACAAGATTTGTCAATAATAAAGGAACTTTATTCAGTGCCGGAAACTGGCGAACATATGAAATTCAAGATAGAAATACTTTGTTAGAGTATTGTAAAACCTCTGATACCGGCGATGAACGGGGAAGTGGTTCTTGTACAAGATTAATAGAATACGACGGCTGGGAAATCAAAGATGATTATCCTTGGATAAGATAATTTAGAACTGTTTCAAAAATCTTACATCATTATTGAAGAATAATCTGATATCGTCGATTGCATATTTTAGCATAGCTAGTCTTTCAACCCCCATACCAAAGGCAAACCCTGTATATACGTCCGGATCAATTCCTACATTTTTTAATACATTAGGGTCAACCATTCCGCACCCAAGAACTTCCAGCCAGCCGGTGCCGGAGCATGTACGACAACCTTTGCCTTCACACATAATACATTGAACATCGACTTCAGCTGAAGGTTCTGTGAACGGGAAGAAACTGCTTCTGAATCTTGTAGGACGGCTTGAACCGAAATATATTCTGATAAATTCGTTCAATACCCCTTTTAAATCACCGAATGTGATGTCTTTGTCAACATATAAACCTTCAATCTGATGGAAGAAGTTATTCTTACGTGCATTTATATTTTCATTTCGGTAAACTCTTCCCGGTGAAATAACTCTGATTGGAGGTTTTGCATTTTCCATTGCATGAATTTGTGCACCTGATGTTTGACTTCTAAGTACAATATTTTGAGCGATTGTTGTGTAGAAAGTGTCCTGTACATCTCGTGCAGGATGGTCTTTTGGAACATTCAATGCATCAAAGTTATAATAATCAGTTTCTACTTCCGGAGATTGTGCATCAGGGACAACAGAAAATCCCAAACTTTGTAAACTTGCAACGATTTCGTTTGTTGTAGATGTTATCGGATGAACTTTCCCGCGTGGAATATATTTGCCCGGTAAAGTTACATCAAGCCTTTCTTTTGCAAGTTTTGCATCTAATTCTTTTTTGTAAAATTCTTCATGTTTTGTTTTTAAGGCTTTTTCAAGTTTTTGTGTAATTTCATTTGCAAGAGAGCCGACAATACGTTTATCTTCATCTGATAAATTTTTCAGGTTCTTTTTTATTTCATTAAATTCACCTTTGCGGCTTAAATATTTTCCTCTGATTTCATCCAAATCACTAATGCACGATGCTTCTGTTAAATCAGATGTTGCGTTTTCGTATATTTTTTCCAGTTGTTCTTTCATTTCAGCCTCTTATCTGTATTTATTAATTTCGTTATGAGCTTTTTCCGCACCTATAGTGGTTGCAAGGTTATGCCCGGGATAAACTTTTGTGTTGTCAGGAAGGTAGAACAGTACATTTAAAATACTGTGTTTTAAGTCCTGAAAATTCCCGCCATACAAATCTGTCCTTCCAAAACTGTTACAAAATAGGGTGTCACCGGAGAACAGAACGCCGTTTCCGTAAATACAAACTCCGCCTTCGGTATGACCTGCGGTTTTAATTACATTGAATTCGTGTGTGCCTATTTTAAATACTACACCCGGTTCGTAAGTTTTATCGTATTGCGGAATATTGTCAACTTCCTGTGCAAATTGTTTGGCAAACCGGTTAATATTTTCAATCAGAATAATATCTTCTTTAGGAACATAAACTTCAGCCCCCAGAGCTTCTTTCATTTTATTTATTCCGAGAACATGGTCAAAATGACCGTGAGTGATAAGGATATATTTTACATTTAACCCCATCTCGTTGACATCTTGAATAATCTCCGGTTTGTATCCGGAACAGTCAATCAGAATAGCTTCTTTAGATTCTTTGTCACTTACCAAATAATTGTTTGTATCAATAGGTCCAACCTGATATGTGTTAATAAGCATCCTATCTCCTTACCAGTTCAAAAATATCTTTACAAATTACAAATAATTCTTCAGCTTTATCAAGAGCAATCATATTAGGCCCATCGCATTTTGCAATATCCGGATTAGGGTGTATTTCAAAAAATAATGCATTTGCACCTGCCGCCATAGCAG
>JADIND010000025.1 GCA_017694215.1 Candidatus Scatousia excrementipullorum
CGTACATCCTTCCTATTTATATTCATCTTGCCTTTATTCTTGGCTTTGCATGGGTAAATTATATTGAACATGGCAGACATAAAAAAGCCATGGATATTGCCGTATATATCTGGGGCGGATTATGTTTGCTTATTGCATTCGCTGCATTATTCACCCCTCTATATCTGCCGGACTGGCTTTATCAGGATATATTGCCGGCAAAATGGATGAGTATATCTTTTGTCGCATTTTGCGGAGTTTCCAGTATTATTTGTCTTATGAAAAATAAACCGTGGGGAGTATTTTTTACTTATGTAATTTTTACATTGCTTATATCTGCATTTTGTACAAAAGAATTTTTCAATATCGATTACAAATTCGGACAGAACGATTTGATGGAGTTTGCAAAATACGCACATGAAACCGGTGACGAAATTCTTTCATTCGGTGACGGCAGACGTTATTCACTTTTGTATTATTCCGGTTATCATGTAAAATACATTGAAACAACTTCCGATAATCTTGCAGAATATCTTGAAAGCGGGGAGGATTTAATATCAATCAGGAAAAAATATCTTGACAAATATGCTGAAAATATAGATTATAAAGTTATAATCAATGGCAGAAAATATGCCTTAATAAGAGGAGTGAAAAAATGATGCTTGAAAGATATGAGAAATTTTTGGAAGAATTTGACGGAGCTTTAGCTAAATACTTTGACCTCCACAAAGATTACATAAAGTGTAAAAAAGGCTGTACTGACTGCTGTATAAAAGGTGAATATCCGTATTCGCGTCTTGAGGCAGAATATTTGATGCAGGAGTTTTTAAATCTGCCAAAAGATATTAAAGATGACATCAGACGAAATATTATTATTTTAAAAGAAGAAAAACTTAAACATAAAGGTGAAAGATACACATATACGTGTCCGTTTCTGGTAAACAGCGAGTGTGCTGTTTATTCTCACAGGGGGATTGATTGCAGAACATACGGACTGGCGTGTCTGCAAAAGGACGGAAAGATAAAGCTTCCGAATTGTACTAAACTCGGACTTAATTACAGTGAACTTTACAATCCGGAAACAAAAGAAGTTAACATTACTGATCCGATAACTCAGGATTTGAGGATTGATAAATGTCTTAGAAGTCCTCTTGCTGAAAAATACGAACTTGAGTGCGGAGAAATCCGTCCGCTTATTGATTGGTTCTAAATTTTTGCAGGGGGCTTCATACTGCGGTACAATTTCAGTTCGGAAAATCAGTATAATACATTCCGTTTGTAAAATATTCTTCACAAACTATCAAAAAAAATATTGATGTTTTTTTATAAATAGTGTAATATTAATTTTACAAAAAGGATGTGTGTATGAAGGAAAATTATATTCTTCCTCAAAAGTTTGAATTAAAACAGATTAAAATTTCTGATATAACCTTTCCGACGCCGGATTTAAAAAATATTGCGGAATCAAAGGCTGTTGTAATTGGCAAATGGATTATTCGCTGGATTGAATCCGGACTTTCTGATAAATCTCTGGCGGTTAAAAATCTTTTACCGTCAAAGGCTGATTTTGCATATTTTTTAGGTGTAAGTGTCGGAACCATGCAAAATGCATTCAGATATGCCGAAGATTTAGGCTACCTTGAATCAAAGCAATGTATCGGGACAATGATAAAAGACAAAAACTGTGCAGGTGGAGGTTTGCGAAAACTCACATCAAAACGTGAAACAGCAATTAATGAAATAAAAAAATACATTATAAATACAAAATTCAAAGCAGGAGAGAATCTTCCGCCATCAAGAACCGTTGCCTTGCTTATCGGCTGTTCTGCCAATACAACAAGGCTCGCTCTTGAGTATTTGTGTGCTGAAGGAATTCTTGAACATAAATTTAAAAATTCCAGAGAATCTGGCTGGAAGGTTATTTCTACTGATTTTGACCGTGAAACAATCAAATCGGTAGAGCAGAAAACTCTGGTGGAAAAAGTAACCTCGGATTTGAAAGAATATATTAATGACAATTACAAAATCGGAAGTAAAATCCCGTCGCATTCTGAATTGTCAAAAATTTTAAAAGCAAGCATAAAAACTGTCCATGATGCACTTGCTGTATTGATTCAAGACGGTATTCTTCTTCCGCACAGGGGCAGATACGGCACTACCGTAATCAAAATGCCTTATGATACATCAAAAAATGACAAGAAAGAAAGGTCGATTTTTGCACCGGCACAGGATACTGCTTTTTATTATTATGAAAAGACTCAAAATCGCATCAAAGATATGATTGCCAAAAACTATGAACCCGGTGACAGGTTCCCGTCTATTCTGGAGCTTGCAAAAACGCTGGATTTAAGCCCTAATACGGTAAGAAAAGCATATCAAAATCTTGCAAAAGAAGGATATCTCGCATTTTCACGCGGCAGATACGGCGGCACTTTTGTTGTTGATATTCCGGAAACCGGCGAGGAAACATTTAAATGGTTAGCCGTGAATCCGCAGTATGCTGAGGTTTATAATATCGGAAAGAATAAAAACTAAACAGAACTTTTTTAGTTTAAAATATTCTTGCATAAGATAAAAAGTAATCACAGATTACATTCAAAAGCATTGGCAAAATCCACACCATAATTGCTGCACCGAGTACAGGTTTGAACAGAAAGCTCAACTGGAATACGTTTACCTGCGGAGCTGTTTTTGAAATTACACCGAGGATAATATCCTGCCCGAGTGTCGCAAGAAGTATCGGGGATGCTATCTGAAGTCCCATAAAAAGAACATTTGAGGTCATTTTTATCAGATAATCAATATTGATAAGCTGGGAGAGCGGGACTGATGTAGCAAAGAGAGGAAATATCTCAAAACTTCTCATAAACGCCTTAATCAGCCAGTAAATTCCGCCAAGATGTATAAAAATTAATACCCCGAGCAAAGAGAATAATTTCGTAAGGATTGAAACCTGCGAGTTTGAAGTCGGGTCAAGAACCATAGCTGATGAAAGCCCCATTTGCATATTTATCATATCTGCACCCGCATCAACTGCTATAAGTATGAGTTGTGCCATATAACCTATCATCGCTCCTACCGCAAAGTTTAACAGTATGGATAAAAGCAGTGAATCGTTTGTTCCTGCAAGAGTTGACGGAGCCATAAGAGAGGTCATTATGATTGTCATTAAAAGGGCAAGTGAGAGTTTTACAAGACCCGGGATTTCTTTCCTGTTAAATACCGGTGCATATCTGAAAAAACCAAGCATTCTTGCAAAAATATATATACCTGCAGCGAGTGCGGCATTTAATTGAGGAAATAATTTTGCTAATTCTGCAAGAATTTGTTCCATTAGAGCTCCTAGTTATTTAAAATTTGTCTTGTTTCAACTAAATCCGGACGCGGATCCGGTACCCTGTTTGTTTTTATATCGCGGATACGTTCTTCGTTTCTGATAAACGGAATTTTGCCCGGGTTTTTCATAATATAGTCAATGTCATCAATATTCTTGAATTTGTTCGGAGCAAGACTTCCGTAGGTTGAAGTGTATTTGCTGTAATCCGCCGCAAGAACATAGTCGTCGTGTTTTGGTACTACGTTGAATGCTATTGCCATGCCGTCTGTAAAAAGATTCGTCAGTAATCTAATAAAACCGAAACCTCCGATTACGATAACAAGAAATACTCCGAGGATTTTTGGTGCAGCTGCAATAGTCTGTTCCTGAACCTGTGTAACAGCCTGCAATATACCTACTACAAGACCGATTCCGGCTGCTACAAGTACGCATGGCATTGATATTGCAAGCATTATCAAAAATCCCTGTGCTAAATATTCTACTAAAACTTCTAACATAAATTATTCCTCATTAATTATAGCTTGTAACAAGTCCCTGAACTATTAACGCCCAGCCGTCAACCGCAATAAATATTAAAAGCTTAAAAGGCAGTGATATGATTGTCGGTGACAGCATAAACATACCGAGTGCAAGCAGGATGTTCGCGACGACCAAATCCAGTACAATAAAAGGTACAAATATCACAAAACCTATTTCAAATGCTGTTTTTAATTCACTGATAATATATGCCGGAGCAACTTCCCAGATTGTTATTTCATCAGGAGTTGCGGGCGGACGCTTTTTGGATAATTCAACAAAGAATGCCAGATCGGATTCCCTTGTCTGTTTCATCATAAATTCTTTCAGCGGTTTTGAACCCTCATCGATTGCAAGGACTATATTCTGGTTCTGTTGATACGGAACACTTCCCATTTCATACATCTTCTGGAAGGTAGGCCCCATCGTGAAGAATGTAAGTATAATAGCCAAACCTATGATAACCGTAGACGGAGGAACCTGCTGGGTTCCTAATGCCGTTTTCAGCATTGAAAATACGATGACAAATCTCAAAAAACTTGTCATACAGCAGAATACAAACGGCAGTAGTGAAAATACTGTCATTACTATTAAAAGCTGTATTATCGGGTTTATATCCTTTAAAACATTATCCATATTAATTGTCCTTTATTTATTGATTAATTTTCCTTACCATATTGTGGAGTACATTATTTTGTGAATTTTTTGAATATCTCCGAACGGTTATATCCGGTAAATCGTCCACAGAGTTTCTTTGTTGAAAGTTTTGTATTTCCTGAACTGTGGATTGTGATTTATGGTTATCATCAAGTTTTGATATTAAAGTCGTTTTATCCGTGTCTCCGGCAATCAAAAATCGTTCGTTACCTGCTCTGATTACATAGAGATTCTTTCTGGGAGCTATACTGATTGATTCTTCCACCTTGAGAAATTCTGATTTTTTTTCAAGAATTCCCATCCCCGAGAATTTTTTATAAATCATAAGGGCAAAGAAGATTAATCCTATCATTGCCATTGTATAAACCGAAAAATTAACTAAGTATCCACCCATAATTCCCTCTTTTTAATAATTAATTAGTAATATAAATTGTTATTTAATTAAGCAACTTTAAATATCTTCGTCTTCCAGTTCAAAATCGCTGTAATCAAATTCTTCTTCATCATCTCCGTGTGCCTGTTGAGTCGGAGCCGCAGCTTCTTGTTGTTCTTCTGAGGCTTGTTCTTCATTTTCATCCATATCAATAGTAGGAGCCTGCGGTCCTTGCTGTTGCTGTTCCACGGTTGTTTCGTCGATTTCTTCCGCACCTTCTGCAATATCGGTGATTTTTACTCCGTATCTGTCGTTTACGATTACGAGTTGACCGTGTCCGACGACTTTGTTTTCAACTCTGAGAGTTACTCTATTGTCATAAAGACCTGCAACATCTATAACAAGACCGTCTTCGATTTTTTTCAGATTGCCGAGAGTAATTTTTACGGGATCAAGTTCGGCATACATATCAACCTCAATACTATCCCATAAATTTGCTGCCTCGTTAGTATTTCCCATATCATTACCTCCGTTATCTTCGTCCAATGGAATAACCAGATCCATATTAGGTTCCAGTAATAAATCGTTTGCTTTGTCTTTAATAAATATTTTCCAACAGTCAAGTCTGCTGTTTTCCAGTACAACCACATCATCTGCTTCAAGGTCTTTGAGAGCTTTTACGCTTAACCGTGTCCAGCCGATTCCTATCTTTACGGTGGTACTGCATTTGTAAAAATCGCTATAATTAAATTTATCTTCTTTGCATATGACTTTATTCGGCTTCATTCTGCCATCCGGAACGGTTATGATGAATCTTCCCATAGTACCTTCATCTTCATCTTTGATAATGAAGGTAACGTGTGTCATATCAAAGTTTGTTCTGGTAAAGTTTACAAGAGGCGGCGGTTCAAGAAACTGAACGATAATCTTGTAAACGTAGTCATTAAACTGGGTTAAAACTTCGCCTTCCAAATCAGTCATTTTATTAATATTGAAACCCCTGTTTGATTTGCCGAGCCCTTTATTTAAAAGAAGGGCGACTGCAGGTTCTTCAATACGCAGGAACATATCATAAAATTTATCTATACGGACTTTTGTTACAAAGTGTGACTTTGTACTTTGCAGCATATTTATATTTTTGCTGATGCCTATCATTTCGCATTTTAAACCGGGCATGAAAAAACCGTCGCTCGATTTTTGCAAAGCAAGCGGGAATAGTTTTTGGAACCAATCATATTCCTCATATAATTCATCTGCTGTATTTAAGATTGTTTGTTTTGTCATTTTTTGTATTAATACATTCCCTTATTAAAAGTCCGGTTTATTGAGTTTTCCCCTATTCTACAATAGAATATTTCCCGTTATCTCACATCAACCTTTTAATGGATTTTTTGCTGAAATTAACATTAAAAATATGATTTTTATAAAATGATGCGACAGGGCATTTTACTTAACAGAGTTGATTTACTGTTTGTTTATAAAAAAAGACCCGGTAAATTTTATTACCGGATCTTTTTTTGTTTATTAGAAAATTTTATTTTTTCTGTTCTTTAGCTTTTCTTTCTTCAGCTTCTTTTTTCAATCTTGCTTCTGTTTGAGGTGCATTTTTAATTTCTGTTTGAACGGCTTTCTGAATTTCTTTAGGGTCATATTCAGGGTTTACGTATTCAATATTTGCACTCTTTTTAAGTGATTCAACAAGATTGTCGATAGCTTGAAGTTCTCTCTGGTTTTGTAAATAAGCTTTGATATCATTTTTAACCTTTTCGTAAGGTTCCTGACCTGCAGCCATTCTGTCGGTTACTTTAATGATATGGTAGCCGAATTGTGTTTTCACAAGACCGGAAACCGTGTTAGGTTTCATAGCAAACGCAGCTTTTGAAAATTCCGGAACCATTTCCTGTGCCGCAAAGAATCCGAGTTCTCCGCCTTTTACAGCTGTTGTAGTATCTTCGGAATTTTCTTTTGCGATTTGTGCGAAGTTAGCAGGATCTTTTTGAACTTTAGCAAGAACTTCTTTTGCTTTAGCTTCTTTTGCTGCAATTTCATCATTTACTTTTGCTTTAATCTGTTCTTCTGTCAAATCTTTGTTCGCTTTGTCCGCTCTGATTACTTCTTCAATTTCGGCAGGATTTACCGCAATCAGGATGTGAGATGCTCTGACTTTGTCAGGATATTTGAATTTTGCTATATTATCATTATAATATTTTTTTGTATCAGCATCCGTAATTGCAGGAACACCGAGAGTTTGTGCCAGTCTTTTCAATTTAACTTCTTCTGTCAAATCTTTTTTAAACTGAGCTGCACTAACTCCGTTTTGTTTTAAAATCTGGTCTAATTGTTCTTTTGAACCAACTTTATCAACTATTTCTTTTACAGCATTATCAACATCTGCACCGGAAACTTTTATTCCGCGTTTTGCCATTTCCTGATCAAGAAGTTCTTTAACTATAAGTTCATTAACTACTTTATCCTTAATCAGATAGAATAAAAAGTTATTTTTACCGTCTTTGACATTAATTCCTAACTGTGCAAACATACCGCCCTGAGATGCCTGATCGAATTTTTCATCAAACTGTCCCTGAGTAATTTTGCCGTTGTTTACTTTAATAATAGTCTGAGCTGACTTAATACCGCAGCCTGTAAATAAAATTGCAGATAATGCAATGGTTGCAAGTAATTTTTTTCCTTTCATAGAGTCTCTCTTTCTTTAGTTTGTATATTCATGACTAATTTTATGTATATAATAAAACAAATCAATTAAAATGTTAAATACTTCATCAAAATTCATATATGCATTATTCAAAAGCAAAATGGAATTGCCCTCCTGACAGGATTTTGGAGCTATTGTAAATTTTAATTTCTTCAATATATTACCCGGAAGATTTCTTTGAATTATCTGCCATTCAGGCTGTGTATAAGGTGTATAAATTCTGATATTTTCCGAAGTTTCACGGATTGCGGCAATTTTTACATCACTTGCTGCAAGACGGATTCTTATTAATTTAATCAAGTTTTCGACGCTTTCCGGCGGTTTTGCAAATCTGTCTTTCCACTCTTCTGTTATATAATCCAATTCCACATCATTTTTTACATCCGCAAGCCGTTTATATTCAATCATTTTTTGTTCGGCAGAACCAACCCACTCGTCAGGAATAAACGCTGTAACATTAATATCGACAATAGTTTGAACGTTTTTATCAACATGTTCTCCCTGAATTTCATGAACTGTTTCTTCCAATAACTGGCAGTATGTATCAAATCCTACGTTAATCATATGACCGTGCTGTTTTGTACCGAGAATATTTCCGACACCGCGGATTTCAACATCCCTGAGTGCAATCTGGTAACCGCTTCCGAGGGTTGTAAATTCTTTTATGGCTTTTAATCTCTGAACGGCTTCTTTTGTCATTTCTTTCTGCCGCTTGTAGAAACAATAGCAGTAAGCCTGTCTTTGAGAGCGTCCGACGCGGCCTCTTAGCTGATAAAGCTGAGCAAGCCCGAAACGGTCGGCGTCGTGAATAATCATTGTATTTGCATTCGGGATATCGATACCGTTTTCAATAATAGTTGTAGCAAGAAGAACGTCGTATTCATGGTTGGCAAAATCAACAATTACCTGTTCAAGGGCTTTTTCATCCATCTGACCATGGCCTATTGCAATTCTGGCATTCGGGACAAGCTGCTGCAGCTGCAGTTTAAATTCTTCTATTGTTTCAACACGGTTATAGAGGTAAAAAACCTGTCCTTCTCTGTCAAGTTCATGAACAATGGCATTTTTTACCATATTATCATTCCACACTCCGACAAATGTCTTAATAGGGAGCCTGTTTTTAGGCGGAGTATTAATAACAGACATATCTTTAATGCCTGATAATGACATATAAAGCGTTCTCGGAATAGGGGTTGCCGACATTGTAATTATATCTATATTTTCACGCAGCTGTTTTAATTTTTCCTTGTGTCTTACACCGAAACGATGTTCCTCATCTATTACGAGAAGTCCCAAATCCTTAAACACAATTCCGTCCTGCAAAAGCCTGTGTGTGCCGATTACTACATCGCACTTTCCTGTTGCAAGATTTTTGACAGTTTCTTTTTGTTCCTTGTGTGTTCTGAAACGTGAAAGGAGTTCTACCTGAACCCCGAACGGTTTGAATCTTTCGGACATCGTCTGGAAATGCTGGAGTGCCAAAATTGTTGTAGGTACAACAACTGCAACCTGTTTACCGGATGTTACGGCTTTAAATATTGCTCTCATTGCAACTTCTGTCTTGCCAAAACCTACATCCCCGCAGATTAACCTGTCCATAGGATTATCGCTTTCCATATCAGCCTTAACATCAACAATGGCTTTCATCTGATCCGGAGTTTCGGTGTATTCAAAAGCCTCTTCCATTTCGACCTGCCATGTTGTATCCGGCAGGAATTGAATACCTTTTTGCATTTTACGTCTTGCGTACAATCGCAATAAGTCATAGGCAACCTGCTCAACTTCTTTTTTAACACGTGCTTTTGTATTTTCCCAATCTTTTCCGCCCATTCTGGAGAGTTTCGGTTTAATATTTCCGGAACCTCTGTAACGGCAGAGGAGATTCACCTGTTCCGCAGGAATATGCAGCCTGTCTTTTCCGGCATATTCGATTGTCAGATAATCCTTCAACTGTCCGTCGATTTCCTGCTGGGTTAAACCCTGATAAATTCCGACCCCGTGAATACTGTGGACAACATATTCACCCTCTTTTATATCGTTTATGCTTTCGATAAACTCAGGTTTTTCTTTATAATAGGAGCGTTTGGAGGCCGTAACTTCTTTTGAGCGTTTGTTAAAAAGTTCGCGGTCTGTAAGTATGATTGTTTCAAAATCTTCCAGAATCCCCCCGTGGCATGCAATGCTTTCGGTATAGTCAATATCTGCAAAGACTTCGCGTTCCGAGAGAATTTCCCGCATACGCTCCGGATAATCCGTTGCAATGATTATTCTATATTTCTTATGGAACCCCTCACCCTCACTCCCTCTCCCGCAAGGGGCGAGGGAAGATTTATAATCATTACAGGTCTGAACCCCATTAAAAGAAGTTTTTTCCCTGATAAATGCTGCTATCTCATCGAGATTTGCCGCAAAGTTCTTCACCGGCTGGGTATTAAACTCCACAATTTCATCCATTTCACCGTCAAGAAAATTATTCAGCCCTATTTTAATAAAACATGCCAGCTTTTGGATAAATTCTTCATACGGAATATGGTTAAGCCCGTCAAGCTCGTAATTCAGACCGAATTTCAAATTTTCCTGATACTGCTTGACGTAATTTTCATCCATAAATTCGTATTTTGCATAAACTTCCGAGGCTTCATCAAAAATTACAATGTAATCCTTAAAATAATCAAGAACACTCACAAGCTCAGGATTAAAATAATTCTGATAAACCTCTATTCCTTCAAAATAGCCTTCTTCTTCAGCTTGTTCTTTTATTTCTTTCGGTAAATTTTTATGCTCCCCATCTAAAATAAATTTATAAACCGGCAGGATTTCTATTTCCTTAACTTTTTCAACGGATTTCTGGGTTTCGTTGTTAAAATATCTCAAATCAACAACTTCATCCCCCCAGAGTTCAATACGCACAGGATTTTTGTCAAGAGAAAATACATCCGCAATGTCGCCTCTTATGCTGAATTCCGCGATATCCGAAACCATAGTTGAACGTTTGTAGCCAAGATTAACAAGCTTTTGGGATAATTCTTTTAAATCAATTTCATCGCCGACTTTAATTTTTAGTGAATTTTCTTCATAAAAATCAATCTTCGGAAATTTTTCAAGTATGGTCTTTACGGGAGCAATTACAATATCAGGTTTCTCCCTTAAAATTTTTACCTGTTCCGCATAGTCATAAACATTTGCCCCGACACTTTCATACATTGAAATATTCTGAAAAGGCAAGAGACTCGTTTCCAATCCGAACGCTTTTTGAAAATCGTTTTGATATTTAAGTGCATTCTGTTCAGTTGAAGTAATAAAGAGAATTTTTTTCTTTGAAATTTCGTGAGCCTTCTGCACAAGCAGCATTCTCAAAATCGTAACCAGACCGGTAACGGCAAAAGACATCCCCGCCTTAACATTCTCTCTGAAAATAAGATAATTCTCATTCGTGTTTAGACAATCTATGCTGAACATATCAGTATATTATCACGAAAAGGTCTAAATTTTAAAAGGATAATCATCTCTAATCTCCCAACAAACTCAATTAACCTTGCACATACCCCGCTGTTGCCAATCTCAGACCCTTTTTGTTTGCATGTGTTCAACAGATATTCTCTGTTATTCCAGTTTTCTTCTGTGGACTGCCATAATATGGTATAAACGGTCGTTTAGTTTTGTACATTATAAGTGAGGATGCCGAATTTTTTGTTGGACAAAAAACATAGTAAAAAGTATCATAACCATATTTGTTAGGTTTTCTGTCTCCATTTACGTCATAAATAAAATCCATGCATCCCCCGTTTTTTAAACAAGCATGTGAGCCGTCGTTAAATATTACTCTTAAACCAGTCTTACATTTATCAGTTTTTTCCAGACGTAAATATTTTATGTACGGTGCAAAATATGTGTTGAAAAATCTGCTTGCCTGTTCCGAACCTTTTTCAATATCATAACCGTCACCGGCTTCACTCTCATCGCTTGTCGGCATTGCTTCCTTGTTCCAGTATTCGTACGGACCGTTATCATTTTCTGAAAGTAATATTGCCTGAAGCATCATACTGTTGAATTTCTTTAGTCTCGCAACCGTTTCCTGCTTCCTCCCGTTTGCCATTAGTGCAGGCAGTGTCATTGCCGCTACTATCCCGATTATTCCAAGGGTTATTAGAACTTCCGCTAAGGTAAATGCGGCTTTTTTCTTTTTGAAACCCTCCGGCACATCCGTGCCACCTCCCTTATGAAGGGAGGCTGCGACATTGCCCCCTTTTGTAAAGGGGGGTAGGGGGGATTTTATACAACGGGATACTGAAATACCATGCAATAACATAAAATCACGTTTCGACTTCGTCTCTATCGATTTTGCAGCCAGTTCAGGATGACATGCTGCTTCCAGATTATTCTCAAATGCTTTACCCTCTACCTCTGGGAGAGGGTGCCGAAGGCGGGTGAGGGTCACTTGGCTCAAACCCTCCGGCACATTCGTGCCACCTCCCTTAAAAGGGAGGCTATGGCTTTGCACAATTTTATAAAGGGGGGGATTTTTTACAGCCGGTTTAGCATGACGAGAAGTTTTCATATGATCTTTTATCGTTTTATTAAGCATAATTTCCTTTCACTATTCTACTCATTATATAGATATATCATATTTATTAAGCCTAATTGTCAATATATTTTAGCCTCAATAAGTAGTTTTTAATTTGAAAAACAATTCATATAATTAAATCGGAGGCAGAATGAGTGACATAAAAACCAAACTGGGAAAAAGAATACAGGAAATAAGAAAGAAAAAAGGGATGTCTCAGGAAAAATTAGCTGAACTTGTTGGTATAGAGC
>JADIND010000026.1 GCA_017694215.1 Candidatus Scatousia excrementipullorum
ACCGAGAAAAGCAATCCAGCCGCGTACAATTCAATCTAAAACCGAACATACTCCTTCAGATAAAAACGCAACACTGCCAAGACCGGTACGGGAAAAGAAAAAATTTGATAATGTAAAAGACTGGGAAATAGATAAACTAGCGGATGCTCTCATTAAAGGGAACGGTTCCAGAGCTGAAACAGAAAAACAAATCAAAAAAAGAAATATTCCTGATAAAGAAACCATGAACTTTGTAGCACAATATATGGGAGAAATAAACTCAATAGTTCTGGAAAAACTGCATATTTCAGAAGATATGAGAGATTACTTTGAAAATTACGACGACTTAACAAAATCTCAACGTGAAAAATTCGAAAGCTACATGAAAAACCCTTACATAAACGAACTGCGTTCAAAAGTTATGACGTCAACAATTAAGCTGTTCTTTGACCTATACGGTGCGGACGGAAATAACGAAGAGTTTCAGGAACTTTTAGAATACGCACATAACATAAAACCTGAAAGGATTGCCCGTCAAAAAGAACATGACAGACTGCAGGAAATTTATGAAAAAGAACTGGGAATTTTCGAAACAACTGAACCTGAATCGGAAACTACATCACCGGTTGCTGCTTCAATAGAACAGGATGATGAGATGAATGACCCTAACAGCAAACTTAGTCATTATCAAAAACTTTTTGAGGAAATAAAAAAAGATTACGGTGTTCAATCCTATGACTTTACATCCAAAACAGGAGATCATATTACAATAGTTTCTAAACTTGATGAAGCATTAAAAGAAAAACTTCAATCTGATATGAAAATTTTACCAAATGCATTTACGCACAATTACATAAACTATGTTTTAAGAAACCCGCAGGTAACAAATTCATATATTCTGGCACTTCTTTTGGACGAAAAAAATATAGAAGTCGAAAATGATGACCGGTTAATGTCGCTTGATGATGCTGCAAAAATAACAGTGTCGATGTATCAGGATTACACAGATAAATATCCTCTGGAAACAAGAGCTGCACAACAGGCCGTGTCAGATGGTTTTATTACATTTTCGCGAGAAGATATCACACCTGATCTTTTCAGACTGGGCTTGTTTGAATTTCCTGAATTATATCTTTCAATGTCACCTGAATGCAAAAAATCAGTTGAAACACAGATTAAGTACATAGAAGAACAATATAAAAATTATAAACGACCACTTTCTGATGCGGAAATTAACAAAGCAACCATAACTATAATGGAGCTACTAAGAAAATATAATCCGGAACAAACTATTATTAAAGAACCAACACCTTTTATCGGATTTGATTCCGTATTTTATTCAATCAGACTCCTTTTACATAATAAAGATATGATAAGAGAAAAAGAAACTCTAAAAACTGATATCAGAAATTATGTAAAAGAATACGGCGGCTCCATAAGATTCTTACTTGATAAAAAGATGCCGGAAGTATTAAAAATGGCTAAACTGGAACAGTTCTTATGCAGCTATGCATACGACAGACCAGGAGAACTTCTTACATATGCCGCACTCAACAAAGACGGAATGAGTTATCTAAGAGAACATAATGCAAAAATGTATGATTTCTTAAAGAAAGAAATTCTTATGAAAATACCGATGTTAACTCAATTTGAGAATAAGAAAAAATAAAAGACTTCTTTCATAATATAAAAGAGCGGAAACTTAAAATTTTAAGTTTCCGCTCTGCATTATTGAATATTAAAATTACTGGCAGTTAGCCTTTTCCTCTTCGGAAACACCTTTAATAGTAAGGTTAACTCTGCCTTTGTCATCAATTTTAATAACCTTAACGATTACTTCCTGACCGATTTGGAGATGAGGTTCAATAGTTTCTATACGTTCGTTGCAAACCTGAGAAATATGAACCATACCATCTTTACCCGGAGCGAGTTCGACAAAAGCACCGATAGGAATGATTCTGACAACTCTGCCTCTTACAACCATACCAGGTTCAGGTCTGAATGTAAGATCTTTAATCATTTTTCTTGCGATTTCAGCACCTTCCTGATCGTTAGAAGTAATTGTTACAACACCGCTGTCCTGAATATCGATTTCAGCACCGGAAGCGTCTATAATTGCACGGATTTGTTTTCCGCCAGGTCCGATAACGGTTCCGATATCTTCAACAGGAATTGTCATAGTAGTAATGCTTGGTGCATATGGAGAAAGGTGATCTGCAGGGGCAGTAATAACTTTTCTCATTTCACCTAATATATGCAATCTTCCTTCTTTAGCCTGGAACAAAGCTTTACGCAAAGTTTCATTCGGAATACCCTTAGCCTTCATATCCATTTGAAGAGCAGTAATTCCGGTATCATTACCTGTAACTTTAAAGTCCATATCGCCGAGGAAGTCTTCTATGCCTTGAATATCTGTTAATACAACAGGTTCGTAACCTTCTTCTTTAATCATACCCATTGCAACGCCGCCTATCATGCATTTAACAGGAACACCGGCATTCATCAAAGCCATAGATGAACCGCAAGTTGAGGCCATAGATGTTGAACCGTTTGATTCAAGAACATCAGATGTAACACGGATTGTATAGCCGAATTCTTCCTGAGAAGGAAGTGCAGGAACATTAGCTCTTTCAGCGAGATGCCCGTGTCCGACTTCACGTCTTCCCGGTCCTCTTAGAGCTTTTACTTCACCAACGGAGAAGCCAGGGAATATGTATTTATGCATATAAGTTTTTTCTGTTTGAGGATCAACACCGTCAAGCTCCTGTTTCATACCAGGACCGGCAAGAGTTGCAACAGAAAGAACCTGAGTTTGTCCTCTTGTGAAAACAGCTGACCCATGGGCTCTAGGAATAACACCTACTTCACACCATATTGGACGAACTTCGGTAGGTTTTCGACCGTCAGCTCTTACGCCTTCATCAAGAATCATAGAACGCATAACTTTCTTTTCTGCAGCCTTAAATTCTTCTGCAACAAAGTCAACGCCGGTTTCTTCAATCATTTTTCTGATTGCATGATCTTCAGGAAGAGCATCAATTTTTTCTTTCACAAGTTTTTTAGCTTCTTCAAGTTTTTCCTGTCTGTAAGTTCTGTCAAAATTATGATAAGCATCAACAATCATATCGTGAGCAGTTTCGTGAATAATATTTTTGATTTCTGTTGTATCGTAAGGGTTCACGAATTCTTCTCTTACAACGCCGCAAGCTTTAGCAAATTCAAGCTGAGCATCGCACTGTTTTCTGATTTCACCCTGAGCAAATTCAACGGCAGCCATAATATCGTCTTCCGTAACGAATTTACATCCGGCCTCAACCATAATAACGCTGTCGTGAGTACCCGCAACAACGATATCCAAATCGGATTTGTCAGCCTGCTGGTGAGTAGGATTTGCGATCATATTACCGTTTTCATCTCTTGAAACTCTGACGGCACCAATAGGGCCTTCAAACGGAGCACCAGAAAGCATTAAAGCACAAGAGGCACCCAGCATAGCAAGAGTATCAGGTTGGTTCTGCTGATCATAGCTGAATAACTGTGCAACAATCTGTATATCATTTCTGTAACCTTTAGGGAATAAAGGTCTGATAGGTCTGTCAATCAATCTTGAAATAAGAATTGCCTTATCGCTTGCCTTACCTTCAGAACGGTTGTAACCGCCTGGGATACGGCCGATAGCAGACATTCTTTCTTCATAATCAATAAGTAAAGGGAAGAAATCAATGCCGACACGAGGTTCCTTAGAAACAACACAGTGAACAAATAACATCGTATCACCGCATCTTACAGTAACAGAACCATTAGTTGACTGAGCATACTTCCCGGTTTCGACAACGACGTTCTTTCCGCCGATTTCGATTTCAAATTTCTTAGTTTCCGGTACCATAATTACCTTTTCTTTCTGCGTTAACCTAACGCCTTAAATCTATACACTTCTAATGTTCAATATAATTATACCGCAAACATGAAATATTAAAAATAAATTTATAAACATTAATTAATTAAAATGTGGATAATCATCCTTGATTTCCCAGCCATCATGTTCAATTAAAGCACCGCACCATTGTCCGTATTGAGCAGAGGTTCTGTTTACACAACCTCTGCAAGAGTAAATGCTTTTAGTTTCATAAATCGTCCTCCCTTCCCATATATGGGTAACTTTATTACAAGTATTATCTAAAATCCCAAATATGGGTCAATTTTGTTAAGCAAAATAAGGCAATTTGTTACATGAAGGAAAGAGAAAAACTTTACTGTAAATATGTCGGACAAGCCATTAGGGCAATACGGGAAGAAAATTCCGGAAAAAGCGGATTAATGTTTTCTTATGAAAATGACATTCCGAAATCAACAATGTCAAGGATTGAACGCGGTGAAAATGAGGCTCAGCTTGTGACGCTGAAAAAAATTGCAGAAGGATTTGGCTGGAAACTTTCCGAATTGTTTCAGCATATAGAAGAAAAATTACCTGAAGATTTTAAAATTTTTGATGAAGAGCACTACTAATACGTTTTTTCTGGTAAGATAAGACTATGATTACTACAGAAAATATAAAAATACGTCTTCAGCTCCCGACAGATACAGAACATATAGAAACATCCCTGCACCAACTTGGTATTAAACCTTTGAGATGGGCAATTACGGAAGTTGACGGCGAAACACTTAATATAAGCGTATCTTACGAAACATAACTATGATTACATTCGACAGCTTGACGCTATGTGCGTGGATAAAGGAGAATAAATTTTTTTTAGAGGGTGCAAGAATTCAAAAAATTCAGCAGCCCACAAGACGCGAACTTGTTTTTACCATAAGGAATCAGGGGGAAACAAAAAAATTCTACATTAACATAAATCCTCAACTGCACCACATCTGCTTTATGGATAAAGAAAACGAATTACGCAGAATGATTGCAATCCCGAAAAAACCGCCGATGTTTTGTATGCTTTTGAGAAAATATCTTGAAAATTCCAAGATTTGCGAAGTTAAACAGCCTCCGTATGAAAGAATTTTGGAATTTTATATAGAGACATTTAATGAATTATCAGAAAAAATTTATCTTTGTTTTGCAATAGAACTTATGGGAAAACACTCAAATGCAGTTCTGTATAATTACGACACAAATATCATAATCGGCTGTGCACATAATGTAGGCTCAGAAAAGAGTAGTGTGCGTGAAATGGCAGGAACTCTTCCTTACACATATCCGCCAAAACAAAATAAAACTGATATTTTAAATTACACCGGAGAACTTGATTATAATTCTCTTAGTACCCATTTTTACGGAATATCAAAATCTTTTGAAAAACAAATATACGCTCAGCCTCTTTCAAAAATAAAAGATTATATAGAATTAAAAAATGTAAAACCCGCGATTTCAAAAGATTACAGAGAATTTTCACTTTTTGCGGAACTAGTTGAAAATCCGAGTTTACAGACTTCTGTAAATAATATGATTGATAACTATTACACATACTATCAGGAAAAAGATAAATTCCAATCGTTAAAAACACACCTAACAACAATAACAAATCAAAAAATTAAAAAGTTTGAAAATTCGATAAAAAAACTTTCCACACAGCTGGAGAGAGAGGAAAAAACCGAAAAATTCAGGCTCTATGGAGATTTGATTATGGCAAACCTCTACAATAATACTGACTATTCGCCATTTATAGAAGTCTTTGACTACGAGAACACCCAAAATATAACAATAGAACTTGATAATACAAAAACACTAAAAGAAAACGCAAATAATTTTTACAAACTGTACAACAAAGGAAAAACATCAAAACAAAAACTCACAGAAATGAAAGAAACATTTACTGCGAACCTTGATTATTATAAACAGGTTTTATATTCAATAGAATGTTCCCAAAATATAACAGACCTGATTGAAATCAAAAATGAACTTGAACCAGAATACACGGACAGAAAAGAGAAAACTCATACATCAATCGAACCTTTAAAGATTATTAACGGAAATTTCACAATATTTATAGGTAAAAACAACAGACAAAATGACTATATAATCTCAAAACTTGCAAAAGATGATGACTTATGGTTCCATACAAAAGACTGTGCAGGCTCGCATGTTCTCTTGAAAGGTGAAAATCCGCCGGACAACCTTATACTTGAATGTGCAAAACTTGCAAAAGAGAATTCTTCAGCACCAGATTCTTCCAAAATAGGTGTGATATATACAAAACGAAAATATTTACGAAAACCGCCAAAAGCGAATCTTGGATATGTAACTTACAAAAACGAAAAAGAAATAATAATTGACTAATGGCACATAAATTGGATGAAATTCAAAACAGGATTAATAATATTGCTATGGCAAAGAAAAATGTTATAGCACTTGTGGACTGCGATTCGTTTTTTGTTTCCTGTGAGCAGAAAGTTAATCCTGAACTTAAAGGGAAACCTGTATGTGTTATGTCAGCCAGAGGGCAGTGTGTAATTTCCCGTTCAAAAGAAGCAAAAGCACTCGGAATCCGTATGGGAATGCCGTATTTTCAAGTTGAAGGCAAAATGAAAGAAGCAACCTTTATAAATGCAAGTCATGACCTTTACGGTAATGTGTCAAGAGAAGTTATGTCTATTTTGAAAGAGTTCAGCCCGAATGTTGAAGTTTACTCAATAGATGAAGCTTTTGTTGATTTAACCGGGCTTGAGCGATTATATAAAAAGAATTACCTTGAAATTGCAGAAATGATAAGGAAGGAAATAAAAGAAAGAGTTGACATACCTGTTTCTATAGGCGTAAGTTCAACAAAATCACTTGCAAAACTTGCATCGGATAAAGCAAAAAAACTTGAAGAAGGGATTTTTCTTATTGGTTCCAGGAAAATTCTTCCGGTTCTGGAACGAACAAGCATTGACGAAATATGGGGTATAGGCAGGAATTTATCCGCGTTGCTCAGGAAAAACGGTATTCTTACAGCTTATGAACTTGTTAAACAAAGCGATATCTGGCTTAACAAACAAATAGGCATACGTGGGCTTGAGATGAAACATGAATTGCTTGGTGAAATGGTCTCTCCGGTATCAAATGAAATTAAACTGCCAAAATCCATTCAAAAAACAAGTGCAATGGCAAAATTTACATCTGATAAGGAATATATAAAAAACTCGCTGAATTACCATATCCACAGAGCCTGTGTAAAACTCCGCCGTCTTAATGCAAAATGCCATGGAATCGGCCTTATGTTAAGGACAAAAGATTTTAAAGTTTATTACGACAAAAGAGTTCTGAATCAGGCAACCAGTTTTGAACTGGAGATATCCGACATAATATTTGAAATGCTTGAGGATATGTACAATCCGAATATTCTTTATCGAAGCACCGGAGTTACTCTTGACTCATTTGTTTATAACAATGAAGCCCAGCTTTCTCTTTTTGCTAACAATGAAGAAGAAACTAAAAAGGAAAAACTTTCAAAATGCTTTGATAAACTGGAAGAAAAATTTGGTAAAGACATAATCCAGACAGGTTTTATAACAAAAGATGTCTAACAAAACCATCAATCGTATTGCCGTTATGGCATAGAAAAAAATCCCCCTTCCATTTCCCCCTTTAAAAAAGGGGGCTAGGGCTTTGCCTACCTTTTAAGGGAGGTGGCACGAAGTGCCGGAGGTTTTTCGACACTTCGCTAGCACACTGCCGCCACCCCCTGTCATCCTGAAAGCGTAGAAAAATCAGTTGAGCCTTTTCAGGCGAAACTCTATTTTTCAAGCGGTTCAGGATCTCTCACCCTATACATGAAAGAGATTCTGAACAGTCACAAATACCTTGTGCCGCAGCGGCTAACGTTTCAGAATGACATGGGAAAAATCCCATTTTAGAAAAAGAGGGCTAAACCTTTACCGACCTTATTTCAATTATGTAAGACCCCTCACCCCAGCCCTCTCCCGCAAGGGGCGAGGGAGTATTATACCTCGCTTTTTTATGTCTGCCCCCTCACCCTAACCATCTCCCGTAAGGCGAGGAAATAAGTGAGGTGGCACAAAGTAACGCTTTTGCATACTTGCACAGCATTTTATAATATGTTAAAATATAAAAAAATAAAGGAGGACATATGAAAAAGTCAATCATAGCTTTAATCCCGAATGGGGGGGGGGGCAA
>JADIND010000027.1 GCA_017694215.1 Candidatus Scatousia excrementipullorum
TGCCGGCACAGCGTGTTGTGTTTGAGCGGAATCCGGATTATTACATTATCAATACAAAAGACGAAAAACTTCCGTATCTGGATAAACTGGTATATTTGATTGTGGGCGACATAAATAACGAAGTTTTGAAATTTGAAGGCGGAGAGCTTGATGTTATCGGGCTTCAGGGGGCGAACGTCGCAAGGTTCAAGGAGCTGGAAAAGCATTCCGATTTTAAAATTTACAACCTTGGCCCGAATACGGGAACAATGTTTGCATCATTTAACCTTAACAACAGAAAAGACAAAGACGGAAAATTCCATGTTGACATAAAGAAACAACGCTGGTTTCAGGATAAGAATTTCAGGAAGGCAGTGGATTACGCCATAGACAGAAAAAATATGGTTATGAATATTGCTAACGGGCTCGGGGCACCTTTATATACTGCAGAAAGCCTTAATTCGATTTTTCTGAATGAAAAGCTTCCGGCATACGAAAAAAATATTGAAAAATCCAAAGAACTGCTTAAAAAATCAGGTTACAGATGGGATAAAAAAGGACATCTTCTTGACAAATACGGAAACCATGTTGAATTTGACCTTTATACAAACGCAGGTAACACCGAGCGTGAAGCCATCGGGGTTATGGTGAAGCAAGACCTTGAAGATTTAGGAATGAAGGTGAATTTCAAACCGATTGAGTTTAATTCGCTTGTGAACAAACTTGTAAATACTCTTGACTGGGATATGGTCATAATGGGCTTGACAGGCTCTCCTCTTGAGCCGAACGGCGGGAAAAATGTCTGGATGTCAAACGGAACACTTCACATGTTCAATCAGCGGCCGGCAGATTACACAAAAGACGACCGCTATCCGTGGGAAAAAAGAATTGACTATCTTTATACGCAGGGTGCACTGGCAACTGATTTTGAAAGCAGAAAAAAATTCTATGACGAATATCAGGCTATTGCTTATGAAGAAAAACCCTTTGTTTACATATATTCACCATTAATTATCTCTGCAATTCGAACTAAATTCAAAAATGTTTTTCCGACATCACTCGGGGGAATTATGTATAATATAGAAGAAATATACGAAAGTGAGGTGAAAAGTGAAACTTAATGTAGGAATTTCGTCATTCCGGAAAGTCTAAAAATCAAGCACAAATTGTGCGTAGATTTTTGACTTATGCGGAATCGCATTACCGCTACAACTTTGCGATTGCGGGTCAGGCTCGCAATGACGATTTTCAGAAGTATCACTTTTCTAAGGGAAAAGAATGCAAATACTAATCTACATCTTAAAACGAATACTTCAATCCATACCGCTTTTGATAATAGTATCAATCATAAGCTTTTTTATCATACGTCTGAGCCCTGTGGATCCGCTTGCGGAATTGAGGTTAAACCCATCAGTTTCTCAGGAAACACTGCAGAAAGAGACTGAACGCCTCGGGCTTGATAAACCTATTATTGTTCAATACGGCAAATGGGCAAAATCTTTTATAAAGGGAGATTTAGGGATAACTTCAAACGGCGAGCAGGTTTCTGCAAAGCTGAAAGAAAGAATTCCGAACACTCTGCTTTTGACAACTATAGTCATTGCATTGACATGGCTTGTCGGAATTCCGCTCGGAGTTGCGGCAGCATTAAACTGGAAAACACCTTTTGACAGGATTTTGACGGTTCTGACAAGTGTCGGAATGGCGATTCCGTCGTTTTTCTTTGCTGTTTTGCTGTTGATTTTTGCGGTCAAAACAGGCTGGTTTCCGATTGGGGGGTTAACAAGTTCAAACTTTCTGGAAATGACTTTCCCGCAGCAGGTTTGGGATATAACCCGCCACTTAATCCTTCCTGTTACGGTTTTGTTTACGCTTTCGCTCGCCGGATTGCAAAGACAGATGAGAGCAAATCTGCTTGATGTGCTGGACAGCGATTATGTTAAATTTGCAAGAGCTAAGGGGCTTAGTGAATTTGATGTAGTTTATAAACACGCTTTGAGAAATGCGATTAATCCGATGATTACTCTTTTAGGTTTTGAATTTGCAGGACTTTTGAGCGGGGCGGCGTTGACCGAATACGTTTTCCAGTATCCGGGGCTCGGACGGTTAATACTTGAGGCTGTTTTGAAATCAGATATAAATTTAGTAATGGCGTCATTAATGATGGGAGCGATTATGCTTATCTTAGGCAACTTAATTGCGGATATTCTTCTCATTATCACTGACCCGAGGATTAGGGTGAAAGCATGATTAGAGAAGTCTTTAAACAGTTAATGAAAGATAAATTCGCAAAAATAGCCCTGATAGTTCTCGGGTTTATTTACCTTGCACTTTTTCTTGCAGACTTTATCGCACCTTATACCAAAGATTTTTCCGACCGCACAATGGCGTACGTTCCGCCTTCAAAAATTTTTGTTATTGATGAACACGGAAAATTTTCAAAACCATATACCTACAATTACATAAGGGGATTTGACAGCGAAAATTTACGAATAACCTATGACCTTGACAGAAGCCAAAAGCATTATATTAAATTTTTCTCAAAAGGCGAGCCGTACAAATTTTTGGGTTTAATCCCTATGAAACGCCACCTTATCACAACAGACAGCGGCGGCAGATTATTCCTTCTCGGGGCTGATATAAACGGACGTGACGTATTTTCAAGACTTTTGTTCGGCGGAAGAATTTCTATGACAATAGGATTTCTTGCATTGTTTGTGTTGTTCCCGATAGGATTGTTATACGGCGGCATTGCGGGATATTTCGGCGGTGTTGTCGATACTGTGATGATGAGGTTTGCGGAAGCTGTTATGTCGATTCCGAGTTTTTACCTTTTAATAATATTAGCATCAATTCTGCCATCCGGAATGACGAGTGTGCAGAGGTTTATGCTCATTGTAATAATTCTTGCTCTAATCGGCTGGGCAGGCTTTGCAAGGGTTGTGAGAGGGATGGTTTTATCCATAAAAAATCAGGAGTTTGTACAGGCTGCAAAATCCATCGGAGCGTCCCGCCTTCGCATAATCGTAAAACATATTCTCCCGCAGACCGCAAGCTTTGTAATCGTTGCTATGACATTATCAGTTCCTTCTTACATTCTGTCGGAATCCGGTTTGAGTTTTCTTGGGCTTGGAATTCAACAGCCGGACGCAAGCTGGGGAAATATGCTTAAAGAAGCACAGGAATATACAAACATCATCTACAGACCATGGCTTTTGACTCCCGGATTTTTAATTTTTATTGCGGTGTTGGCATTTAACCTTATAGGTGATACAATAAGAGATGTTTTGGATCCGAAAAGTAAGGTAAGATAATGGAAAATTTTTTAAACCACCCGATTGTACAAACGGAAATAACAGTTACAATTCGATTGCTCTGTGCTGTGCTGCTG
>JADIND010000028.1 GCA_017694215.1 Candidatus Scatousia excrementipullorum
CTGTTGTACCTTCCAGACCGATTACCTGACCTTTTGTAACGGTTTGCCCTTTTGAAACTTTTGTGACTGACATATGAGCATAAAGTGTTGTAGTCGGATGACCGTTAACAGAACCGTGGTCGATAATTACAACTTTTCCGTATCCTCCGTACCAGCCGGCATAAATTACACGGCCTGAATTTGACGCCCTGATACTTCCCATATTAGGACCTCCGATATCAACTCCGGAGTGAAAGGTTCTGCTTTTGAATATAGGATGGACTCTCCAGCCGAAAGGCGAAGTTATTCTTCCGGCAATAGGTTTCATAAATCCGCTTGAAGAAATTTTTACTGTAGAATGACTATAGCCTTTGCTAATCATACTTTGAAGATTTGCTGATTGTCTTTCAAGTTCTTTTTCCGACCGTTCATAGGCTGCTCTGTCTGTTTTTAAACGGTTAATCATATTCCGGTTTTCCTGAATTGCACGCTGAATATCTCTCTGTTGTGAATTCATGTTTGCAATGGTTTTTTCGAGATATTCTTTCTGTGCTTCAATATCTGCTTTCATTTTAGCAAGTTTTGCGGCTTTAACTTTCAGGTCAACCATTTTTTTATAGTCATTTCTTATAATAATTCTTTCAAAGTAAATAAAGTCAAGAAAAGAGTTTAAGTCTTTTGCTGAGAGTAATAGCTCAAACATTCCGGTACGCTGGTTTTTGAACACCTGACGTATTCTCGTTTTCAACTGTGCGTCTGTCTTGTTAAAATCATTTGAGGCTGCTGCATATTCAGCCTGTAGTGTTTGCAAACGCGAATCGATGGTACTGTATTGCCTTTTGGATGCTTCAAGTGTATTTGAGGTATTTTCAAGTTTCCTCTGGTTTCTTACCAGTTTGCTTTTTTCATGATTTTCTTTTAATTTCAGAGTCTTAATTTTTTCTTTGGTATGTTTCATTTTCTGATTAATGGTGCTTAAATTTGAGCAATAAGCAGTTCCCGACATCCCGAATAAGAGAATAAATGCCGTGAATAAACATGACAGAAATTTTTTTGTAACTCTGTTTATTTCCACTCAATCTACCTATTTAATTACAAGAGGAAGCATCATTAATCCCACAGTCCATGCAATAAATGTTATTGCTATAACCGCAATAATTATTCTTTGGTGTTTTCTAAAAAATTCCATACCTTTCCCCTCTGTTTACTACCTTACATAATACTATCAAAAAAATGAAAGTGCAATTATTTAAAGTTAAGATTTGCAAATTATCCGAAAATAATATATGATAAAGACTATGAATACGGCATTTTTGGAGACTATTACAGACAGAAAAGAACTGTTAAGAGCCGACTGCGGAATTATTAACAAATTTCTTCTGGAAAACAATTTAAATCAAATTGAAGAAATTCAAAAATTTTTTATATCGGATAATCCGGTTATGCTTATCAACGGTTTTTTAGGTACGGGCAAAGGTCAGGTTGCAGATTATTCTATTAGTCTGTTGAAAAGTGACGTTATTGTTCTTAAATATAAGTGTTTTGAAACAACCATACTTGATGATATTCTTTTATCATTCTTTGAAGAATTTAAAAATCTTGTTGTACAAAATGTTATTAAGCCGCCAAAGGTTAAGAGCGAAAATTTTACGCAAAAGGTCAATTCATACTTCTCTGTAATTGAAAAGCCTGTACTTATCGTTATAGATTCGCTGGAGGCTGTTTTAAAAGATAACAGAACAGAAATCCTTGATTTTATTTTTTATCTTTCTCTAAGAAAAAATATAAAAACAATTTTTATATCAAGAGTTTTTGACTATAACGAGTTTGAAGGCAGAGTACCTTACTCTCGCACAACTGTTCTTGCTCTGGATAAATCCTTATTTGAAAAACTGTTGCGTTCAGAGGGTATAAAGCTAATCGGTCCGGTATCGGATGAACTTTACCGGTATTCAAGAGGGTATTTCTTTTATACAATGCTTTCTTTGAAGTTAATTAAGGCAAGAAATTTGAATCTAATTGATTTTTTGAAAGGTTTTACGCGGAGCTTTTTGTCGTATAACGATTTTATATTGAGGGAAGCTCTCTCTTTTGTTGATCCTGTAAGCGGTCATTTGTTCCGATTTCTGACAATAATGAGGCATCCTGTAAGCGATTCACTTTTAAAGACGCTGAGCCTTTATGATGAGGAACGTATTAACTTTTTCGTGGAAAATTATATTTTATCAAGCGAAAAAAATATGATTTATCTGCCTGATTACTATAAAGATATTTTTATGAACTCAATACCCGAGTCAGTTGCGTTAAAAATCCACAAATCCTGTATTGATTTGTATAATACGCAGCTGCCGCTCAAACCGTTTGAGAGAGATTTATTGATTTCAAGGCAGACTATGCGGGCGGAAATCGATTATCACGGAATGTTTTTACCTAAAGTGCAAACGCCTGTTTCAGCGGTTAATCCTACTGTTATGGAGTCTGTTGAATATGCTGCCGAGAGTGTTTTGAATGAGGAAGAACATATTCTGGAAGAATCTCCGGATGAAAAAATTAAGCATATTTCCTTTATCTTTGAAACAGAAGAAGATGAAAAGAAAATTATGAATGAGATTGCTAATTCTATTAACAAATATATTGACTATTCAAATAAAACACTTAACGCGGATGAAAGCAGTTATTCGCTTTCACAGCTGGTCAATGCAGCAAAGAGTGAAGAAAACAAGTATAATTATAAAAAAGCGATAGCCTTTTATCAGAGGGCCTTGTTGAAAAAGGATGACGATGATTTTTATACATTTTTACCGCTTGTTTATACAAAACTTGCCAAAAATTTCTCATCCCTTGCCGACTGGTTTAATGCACTAAGGTATTACGATTTTGCACTTGAGTTTTATACAGCGGCCGGTGACAATGAAAAAATTGCGGCAATGAAGCTTGAAATCGCAAATATTTTTTACGTTACATTTAAGCATGATAAAGCAAAACTTTTGTTGAGTGAAATAATTGCATCAAATGGTATCAATTCGGAAATTCTCATTAAAGCATATATTGCACTTGCTAATCTTTCAAATACCGACGCCCGTGCGGTTTATTCTTACTGTAAAAAAGCTCTGGAACTTGTTGATACCTTTACGGATAAAGCAGTTCTTGCTGAATTGTATTTTAAATCTGCGGTTGTGTGTGATGATTTGGATGACACCGAATCCGCAGTTAAATATTATAAAAAGTGTATAGAAATAGACAAGAATAATCCTAATTTGTCCTCTGCTTATGCAAATCTGGCTCTTATTTTTGATGAATCCGGGTATGCAATTCAGGCGGAAAAATATTACCTTAAAAGCCTTGAACTTGATAGTATCGATAAAAATTATAACGGTATGTATTTCTCATCACTCAAGCTTGCCGAATTAAACAGAAAAAAAGCTCCTGATAAGGCTATGGAGTATTTCAAAAAATCGGTTGAATATGCCGGTATATTAAAAGAGCCTTTTTATCAGGCCTCTGCCATGATAGAACTGGGAGATTTTTATGCCTCACGCGGAATGTTTAAAATTTCTCTGGAAAATTATTACGATGCACTCGGGCTTGCAAAAATGAAAGCTTCATCAGATAATGTTTCAAGGATAGAACATCGTATTGCCGATATTAAGGTTCGCCTTGGCGAGGATGAATTTATTAAACTGGAAAAAGAGATTTTAAATGAAAGATAAGGCTTATTTTAACAGATATATTGAAGTATTTTTGAAAGAAAATTCAAAGCTTAATTTAATATCTAAAAATGATGAGAAATTTTTGTGGGAAAAACACATCTCTGACAGTCTTTCAATAGAAAAATTTTTCGACAAATTCGGAACGGATTTTAAAACTATGCTTGATTTTGGAACAGGCGGAGGTTTCCCGTCAGTTCCTGTTGCACTTGCTTATCCCGAGCTTGAAGTGACAGCTTTGGATAGCATAAGAAAAAAAATTAATGCTGTTGAAGAAATTAGAACTGAACTTAATATATTAAATCTCAATACTGTTTGCGACAGGGTTGAAAATATAAAACAAACTTTTGATATAGTAACTTCGCGAGCAGTTGCTTCTCTGGATAAAATAATTGATTATGCAATGCCAAGATTGGCTGGCAGAGGGTATTTTGTTGCTTATAAATCAAGAAAAGCTGCACAGGAAATTGATAATGCAAAGGCTGTTTTAAAAAAATATAGTGCGGAAATTGTTGATATTATTGAATACAATTTGCCTTTAGAGGAAAATCATACAAGAAATCTCGTTATAATTCGTAAAAAATAGTTAAAAAAAATTTTACGTGTATTAATTTAAGTATTATGATAAAACTTTTACGTTTAGGATATGCAAGACTACATACAGAGCTTCTTGGAAATTTCAGAGTTTTAAAAAACTGTAAGCTTAAAGATTCAAACGGAAGCAATATATTTTTAAATACTCAATATTGCAGTGATCCGGAAAGCGGCATACGTTGTCTTTCTACTGATATCTTTGATTCAAATGGTCAGAAAAAAGCATACAATACATTTGAAATAAATAATGAAACAAGAGAGTTTAGCGGCTTCAATATGAATGTTATAAATACTGAGGACAGACAAAAACACGGGTATGGAGAAGTATTGCGGCTTAGCAGCATTATTGAGCTTATGGAAAATAATCTAAAGAAAATCGCAATTTTTTCGCTTAATAATGCTATTCCGTTTCATTATAAGTACAAATTTAAGCCGGTAATATTCTCAAAAGATGAAGCTATGAGTATTCTAAATGAAATTTCTTATGAAAAAAATCCTGTTCTTGAAAAACAAAGAAATGCTTCAATAAAACTTCTTGACGAAATGATATTTGAAGGTCAATTCCCGTCATCTGTTAATACCGGAGAAAAATTTATGATGCTGCTTAATGAGTATTTGTCCGAAGTTCAAAAGAATAAAATTCCGTGGTTTTCAAAAACACATATAAGATGTGTAAATTTGACCTCTGATTTGAGTATGGAGCTGGAT
>JADIND010000029.1 GCA_017694215.1 Candidatus Scatousia excrementipullorum
GACCCGGATAAAGCAAAATTTGTACAAAGTCTTAATATTGAAAAAATCACGGATGCTCTTATGCAAGAAGTGGATGTTAATGAAAATGGTTCATCCGATAGTGATGTCAATCTTGATTCAAATATATCATCAGGTAATTCTTCCTTAGATGCTGAAACTGATTTAGACGATTCCGTAATGAAAAAGGTTGATGAGTTTCTGAGTTTTTTTGAAGGGCTTAATTCAGGAAATAATAACGGAAATGTGAACAATGAATTTATAAAACCGGAAAACATACAGTCAAACCAGAATAATTTAGCGGCAGTTTCACAAAATACCAATTTTAATTTGAGCTCCAATTCGGTTTTAAATACTCAAAATTCAAATATGACAAATCCTTTTGCCGGCACAAAACTGAACTTATTCGGATAAATTGTTATTTAAATTAGTTTTTATTTATGCTAATTTTTAGTGTATGCAGGATTTTTTATTGAGAGAAATTATAACGGATAATATATTGCCGGAAATTGAATCTGTAGGATTTGACAGTTCATATTCCAATCAGGTTTGCGATAAATTTGAATATAGAAATATAAAAATTTATTCGCTTACGATTCCGCAGGCAAATATTTTAAAACAAACAGCACTTTCTGTCGGGGCTGACTGTGCCACCCACAGGGAAACAATTACAGCAAAAATTGAAATGACGGATTGTATCTTAGGCGGGAGTATTTCACAAATAAAAAAGATTGCTGAGAAATTAAAATTTCAGCCTTTTGGTTTGAAATCTCTGGGAGAAAAAATAATATCATTTATAGGTGTTGAAAAGAAAGCCGAAACTAAAATAATGGGTATTTTAAACCTGACTGATAATTCATTTTCCGACGGCGGCAAGTATCTGGACAGTGAAATAGCCTGTGAACATTTGCTTGAGATGATTGCGGAGGGGGCTGATATTATTGATATCGGTGCAGAATCCACAAAACCGTATTCAAAGGCTGTTCCTGAAGACATTCAGCTCGGGAGAATTCTGCCGGTTCTTGAATTCGTGAAATCCAATAATATTAAGACTCCTTTGAGTATTGATACAAGAAGTGCAGTGGTCGCAGAAGAATGTATTAAAAACGGTGCTGCAGTTATAAATGATGTTTCAGGTTTGACTTATGATGATAAAATGGCATACATTGTGGCAAAATACGGAGTGAAAGTTGTTATACAGCATTCAAAAGGCACACCTGATGTAATGCAGAATAATCCTGTTTATGAAAATCTTATGGATGAAATTTATCGTGATTTAAAACAGAAAACTGATTACGCAATTTCCTGCGGTATTCAAAAGGATAATATTATAATAGACCCCGGTATAGGCTTTGGTAAGACGCGTGAAGATAATTTTGAAATAATAAAAAGGATTCAGGAATTGTATGGAATCGGCTGTCCTGTTTTGCTCGGTGTTTCCAGAAAGAGTCTTTTAAATATGCAGGATGAAGATAATTTTACAAAGGATATTTTTACCGTTGCGTTGAATACACTGGCTCTTGAAAAAAAAGTCGATATAATACGTGTTCATAATGTTCGTCTTCACAGACAGCTTCTGGATATGTTATGTAAAATTTAAGTAAATTTTTAGTGTTTTGCAGTTGAGAATTTTATCGCTTTACGATTAAATATATGAGGAAAAGGTTTGCATTAACTGAATAACAAATGTAAAAGTTTGTTAATATAAGTGTTTATAATATCAAAATTTACAATTCTTGAGTTTTATATAGGTAACAAAATATAAAAAGTGAGGTGTAAATATGGTAGATGCAATTAACGGAGTAAACAACAAAACCAGAAATGCTGCAATCGGTGCCGGCGTCGGGCTTGTTGGTGCAGGTGCCGCCGGTTATCTGACAACATCAATTCTAGATAAAGACAAAAATATTAAAGATGAATTTATTCATAAAGCTGTTTTGCAGTCTGCTGAAAGTAAAGATGAAAAAAAATATTTTAACCTTTCAAAATTGATAAATTCAATGGATGAAAATTCATCTGTTTCTTCAATGAAGAAAACTCTGGAAAAAATGTCCAATATGCAAGATCTGTCAAGTTTAGTTTTTGATGAAAATGAGTTAAATATAATCAAGAATGGCAGTGATGATGAGATTAAAAATTTGTTTAAAGACGCAAAGGATATGTTTGGCGAAAACTATGAGTTATTGAAAGACGATATCCGCAGTTTTATTGACGAAGTTTATGATAAATCCTCGAAAAAATTTACCAATCAGATTGATACTTTAACAGAAGAAGGTAAAGCAATGTTACCTAAAGTAAAGAAACTTGTTACACACATAAAGCTTAAACAGGCTGCATTATTTGGCGGAGCCGGGGCCGTGGCTGCAGGGGTAATATCTTACCTCGCTACTCCTCGGGCTAAAAAAGCTGATGTAGTTGAATCACATGCAGAAAATCCCGCCCCGGTAAAATAATGCTAAAAATCTCCTTACGGATAAGAATACAAGAAAGCCTCCGATATTTATCGGAGGCTTTTTTTATGGTGAAGATTTATGAAAAATATCTTTTCAAAAGTCCGTCAAAGCCTTTACCGTGACGAGCTTCATCTTTAGCCATTTCATGAACAGTATCGTGAACTGCATCGTAGCCTAATTGTTTTGCACGGGCAGCGATTGCCAGTTTACCTTCACAGGCCCCGTGTTCAGCTTCCGCACGTAATTCAAGGTTTTTCTTAGTAGAGTCTGTTACTACTTCGCCTAGCAATTCTGCAAATTTTGCTGCGTGTTCAGCTTCTTCAAAAGCATATCTTTTGTATGCTTCAGCAATTTCAGGATAGCCTTCTCTTTCTGCAACTCTAGCCATTGCAAGATACATACCGACTTCTGTGCATTCACCTGCGAAGTGGGCTCTCAAACCTTCCAATACTTCTTTATCTTCAACTTTGCCGTCGCCAACTTTGTGTTCACAAGCGTAAACTTTTTCTCCGCCGCCAACTTCCTTGAAAGTTGTAGCTCCGCATAACGGACATCTTTCAGGAGCTTTATCAGCTTCTGTTGACCAACCGCAAACAGTACATACAAATTTAGCCATTCTTGACCACCTTTCTTCTTATTTGTTTATTATATTATCAACAAATCTATTGTAGCAAAATTTATTTTATTTGTAAAGTAGGAATTATTCTCATTTTTAAGAAAATTTTACAATATTATTGAAAAAGCTGTTTTATACGGCTTTTAATTTCTTGTATTTTTAATTCCTGTAGAAATAATTGCTATTTTGAATTTATCCGCAAGTTTTATCAGTTCTGCATCCTTTGGAGATCCGCCCGAGTGAATAATCAGAGAAATTCTGCCCTGTGCTGCTGCATTAATACAGTCAATGGCTGCAATAGTGCTGTCAAGAGCCATAACGGCTTCTTTTGAAGAGTCACAGGCAATATTTAGAGCTTCTTCAACTGCTATAATCGGGTTTAAGTGTCCTTGTGCAATCGCGGAAGTTTTAAAGTCTTTTGCAATTACGACTGAATGTGTTTTGGCGTATTTTGCAATTTTCCACGCAAAAACAGCGTCTTCAATCTGTTCTGTTGTCGGTTTGGTTTGAGTTACGACTTTAAAAGTATCTTTGTTTAATTCACTTTTATTAAAATCCTGAATAATTGTACCGAAAGGTGTAATTTTTATTTCCCTGTATTGATATTTTTTGAAATTTTCAAGCGGAGTATTAATTTTGACAATTTTTAGGAAAGGATTGTCTTTTAAGATTTCAAGGGCTTTGGGATCAAAATCAGGAGCCGCAACAACTTTAACAGCCATTGAATTGATATGTTTTGCAACTTCGGCATTTACGGTTTTTGAAAATCCGATAGTTCCGGAGAAAGATGCTATAGGGTCACAATCAAAAGCTTTGTCATAAGCATCTTCAATCGAACGTCCCAGTGCAACCCCGCAAGGACAGCCGTTATTTACAATAGTGCAGGCACAAACGTCATAAAAATCACTCGTAATAGTCACGGCTTCAATGAGATTGTTCATTTCATTGTAAGAAAGAGAATTGTCCTCATATACTTCATAGTCAATCATTTGAGGCGATTTGTACAATTCAGCTTTCTGCTGCGGATTTTCACCGTACGGAAGTTCTTTGAATGCTCCGTATTCTAATTCTTCAACCTGTTCCCATAAATCATTTTCATTATCTTCAAATATTCTGACATTAATTCTTTTTGCCATTTTTACCTCGCATTTAATTATCAATTTTTGATTTTATCAGTAAAAAATCATTCTTGCAAGTTTATAATTTAATATTTTTGCTTAGTATTTCGTAACTTTAAACTGTATATGTTGAAATAATTTTTTGTCTTTACTATAATTCAATTAGTTTATTTTATGTAGAAATTTTTGAGGGAAAGATGATTAACAACAAAATTACAGAAGGTGTAGGGAAAAAAATCGTTGAAGCATTAAAACAGCAGAATGATATTGAAATTACACCGGTTACAGAATCGTTTGAGCAGCCTTTAAACCAGCATTTTACGCAGTCGTCAGATGTTACTTCAGAGGATGCTGAAAATGCTCTTTCAAAATCTTTGCAGGAGGCAGTTGCATCTGTGGATTTGGAATCAGCAAGACGTGAATCTCAGAGTCAGACTTTTAATTTTTCGCAGATTGCTCACCCTCAAACACAAACACAATCGCAAATTCCTAATCAGGATACTTTTTATAATCAGTCATTTACATCTCAGCCGGTATCTTCAACTCCGGATTTGTCGGCAGTAGAGGAAATGGAACTCCCTTCAAATGTTGCCGTTCTCAAACAACTTATTACAAAACTTCCTTCCGGCGTATCAAAACATACCGGTGCTATGATTATAAAACAAACTATGGAAGCTCTCGGCATTTCAATGAACAGTGTTCTGCAGGAAGCTCAGCAGGTTCAGGAAAATCTGAATCATTCAGCAAGAGAATGTCAGAATACAATTCTTGAATATAAAAAACAGATTAATATTCTGGAAGCTCAGACCCAAAAATATCAAAGACAGTTTGCTGCTGTTAATGATATTATCAGTCTTTTTATTCAGACTAATTAATTATATCGCTATGAACTAATAAGAGAAGGCTTCCTGAATATTTTTATCTATTCTCTGTTTGCAAGAGCCGAGTTCTGTTTCAACCATTTTTAATCTTATCTGGTATTGTTCCATTTGATGTTCAAGTTTTTGTTCAAGAATTTTTAATTTTTGCTGACGCTGATTAAGAGTTTTCATTATCGGGTTGTCGGAATCATAGTCTGAACCCACCTGCATCAAGTCGTTACAGGCTTCGGTTAACTCCATGCGGTTTTGGGTAACCAGCTGAATTTTAAATTCCAAATCCATTTTGACATTTGTCAAATAATGCATTCTGATTGTATCTGTAATGACACCCATAATTTTTCCCTTTATCTGGTTTCGTTGAGATTGTTACCCCTCAAAAAGCTATGCTGATTGTTCTCAGCGATTAACTGTTCCATTTTCTGGAACTGATGCCTGTGATAATTCAATCTGTATTGTGCCATTTTCAATTTTCTTTTCATTGTCAGAAAATCTCTGATACCTTCTACAATCGAATTCATCATAGCCTTTATCGGGCTTTTTCTTATTAGGAAGTTTTTTGAATATATCAAGAAATCAATTATTCTTTTTATATTCATCTCTAAAGTATCACGAAGCATTTTTCTCCTTACACTTTAGACCTACATGTATATAAAAACATTTGCTCTGAAAATATTGCCATGTTTGTAACGTTTTTGTAACATGTTGTAACTAAAGTTTACCGGTTTTGTTGTCATTACACTCAGAAATCGGAATTTTACGGATTTCTGTTTTATATATCGGCAAAAAATCCCGAAACTTTAATAAAAATTTCGGGATTTTATTTTATTGAAATAAATTTTTACATTTATAATCAAACTCTAATTAGCTTTAGAGATTTTGAATAGCTTTACTGTCGCCGTCGATAGATTCTTTGAGCATCTTTTTAACAACATCACCCTGCGTATCAAGCATTTTACAAACTGTTTCAATGTTTCGAACTTTATTTGAGAGAATAACATCGGCATTTGCGGTGATGTTGCCTGAAACATTCTGGTATGCGGCAAGTGCGGCGGAAGATGTACCCTGCATTAAGTTAGACATAACTATTGCAGGGAGTCCCCATTCTCCAAGATACGGAGCAGCGGCCTGCATTATACCGCCCCATCCTGAAATCATACCGGCAATAGGCAGAACAATATTTTTACCTACCCAACCGTAGCCGTTGGATGCTCCAAGACCATATGCAGCGGCATTTGCAATATCCGCTATTCCTCCGATATCAGAGGCAAAACCCGTTACTGTACCGCCGGAACTTGAACCCCAGCCTGTAATTGTAGCAGCTCCGCCTGTTGCGGAACCCCCGAAACTCCACGAAATCGGTGCTGCTCCGCTAGGAAATCCAGAATAATTGTACAGAGAGTCTATACCATATGCAGAGCCTCCGGAGATTGTTGAATTATATGATGTTCCCGGAACATTCATTGTTTCAGAGGCTCCAAAAACATTAGCAAACGATGACGGAGCCATCAAGCTTGCAATTCTGTAAAGAAAACTTCCCGTCATTCCGAATCCTGTGCCGGCTCCGTTCCCTGATACGGTTAAATCTCTTAATTTATCGTATGTTTCAAATAGCATAGCCTTGGCATCTCCGCTTGCGGAGCCGAATTTATTTGCTATTACCAGATAACTGTCGTTTTTGTAAGCCATTTGTACCTCTTTTTACTAGGTTAATTATTTTATTCAAAAGTTTTGAATGTTGATTCAATATTTTTCTCAATAACTTTTTGAACCGCTTCCATTTCCGTCTGCAGTGCTTCCTGTTCGGTATCAAGTTGTCGGAGTCTTAATTCAAGGGTTCTGTCCTGTTCTTGAATTTTTTTAGTTTTGGCATTGATATCCTGAATTTTCTTTTCATAGACTTCCATGTTGTAATTATACTGATTCATTGCGTCCTGGTAAGCAGCATCGTCGGTTACCGTTTCGGTTGAAAGTGCATATGTTACTGATGAATCTTCAAATTTTACAGATTGTGGTCGTCCTTTTTCATCGACATCAATCATTGCTTTTTCTGTTCTTTCAATTTTTGTTTTAACATCCTGAGCAACGTAGTAAGTTAGTTTGTCCTGATTTTCGGAAGGTTGTGTCTGGTCAGGACCGCTTATTGCAGCACTTGTTAAGTCGTTTCTTGATGCAAAACGGGTTTCTCCTTGAAATTCCCATACATAAATATCTGAAGGGTCTGAAAGTGCCAGAGAAGAATCCGGCCAATCTTTTAAAATTTGTTCATATGCGGCTTTTTGTTCTGCATCATTCGGATTATATTGAGTTAATTCGCAGTTGCCTACATGTGTCGGAATTCCGCTCAAGACAGAATAATCTGTTATATCTCCTGTTCCTTCAAGTGCTGATTGTGTCGTAAAATGAATGGCACCGCTGTCATCCGTATAGCATCTTACATCATCAATATTGTTGGCTATAGACGGATAATCTTGTGAAATTTTATCAAATACATTTTTCTGAGCAAGATTTGTCGGGTCGTAAGAACTTACAGGATGTCCGTTAACAGTATATGTTACGTTTTCCGGCATGGTTTCAGTGACACTGCCTCTGTTTAGTGTTTGTACTGTCGGATTTTGGGTGTCAGGGTCAATGGAGTAAGAATTGACCGTTCCATCTCCGGTAACTTCTGTGTTCATTACAAAATGAACATTTCCGTCAACGTCTGTGTAAAATCTTAAATTAGATATTTCAGCATTGGCAAGTTCCGGATATTCTGCGGCCAGCCTGCTGTATAATTCACTCTGTGTCGGATCGGCAGGGTCATAATTTGATAATTCGTGACCGTTAATGCTATAGGTCGGTTCTTCCACTGTCCCTATTGAATCTCTGCTGACAGAACCTCTTTGCGAACTGTCGCTTTCTATTACCTGTGGATTAGCAAGTTTATTTTGAACGCCGGTATAAACATCAGCATAATGGTAATGGGTTACAAGATAATTGTATCCGTCAGGATCATTTTCCAGTTTTGCCATACCGGTAATAGTTTCTTTTTCAGTTCCTTCTTCATAAGAATAGATTAATTCAGTATAATCCTGAGTGCTTGGAGCTGTCGGTACTTCAAGTGCCAGAAGATCATTAAATGTATTTGCACTCTGGTTTGCAAGAGCCGTACGTGCCTGATTTATTTGCTGTCCTTCATATTCAACGTTTGTTTTTCTTGCTGTTAAACCTAAATATCTGGCCTGTGAAGCTGCCATACCCATAAGCTGCTCTCCTTCATTATGAAATTTCTTTATACTACTACGTTAACTGTTATAATCATGTTTTTTTTAAAGTCAACATTCTATAATAAATTATACGGTAATATTAAGATTTTTATTCAGGAGAATTTATAAATATCATCTGTTTAAAGTAGATATGCAGCCGATTTTCGTGCGGACGGATTATTTGTTTATAATTTCTTTCAGCGGCGGGTAATTTTTTAGAATATTCATCATTTGAATATCATTTCCGCCTTTTTTGTTGGATGCAAAAAGAGTAAGTTCGCCTGTAAGTCCTCTTTCTCTTTCCGGGTTAATATATGTATTAGTTTTTATGTTATTTTTTACAACTTTTATTTGTGTATTGTTCAATACAGCCATTGCCCAGAACCAGATATCATCTGCATGTGGAGCCAATTTGGTAAATAATTCAATATTTTTTACATCTTTATAAAGACTATGTGGCGGATAAAGAACAGCACCTGCTCCTGTGAAAAAGTTTTTGAAACTTACTGATTCTCCGGAGATTTTTTTTGTCCATTTTTTGTAAGATAAAATTTCACCGTTTTTACCGGTTTTTATTCTGTGGCAGCGGTGGCAGCTTATAGTATCAGGTGTTTCAATATAACTTTTGTATAATTTTTCAATGCAGTCTTTTTCATAGAAAATATCATCGTCAGTTGTGATAATAATATCATTTGGAAATTCTTCAAGTGTCGGAATTAATTTTTTATAAGAATATAAATTTTTACACCATTTTATTGTTAATCCGAATTTTTGCAGATTCAAAACTTCTTGAGGTATGTCGTTTTCTTTGTCAGGAAACTGTTCTTCCGCAAGCCAGAGAATAATCATATCTGGTTTTAAAGTCTGGGTAAGCAAAGAATACAAACAATAATGAATATCGTGCATCCTTTGAGGAAAAGAGGTTAAGGAAACTATAAGTCGCGGTGTTCTCTGTGTATCATTTATGCCGCAGGAATTAAATTTACTGATTTCTTTATCAAGTTCCTCTTTGTTTATTGATTTCAGACTGCATTTTTTCTTGAATATTTTTTTAATAAAGTTAATTAAAGACATCACAATCTCCGCTTTATACAGTCTAAAATATAAAGAATGTTATGTCAAATCTGATTGAGAATATTTATTTTTTATAATAATATGAATAAAAAAGGGAGTATGAAAATGGAAATAAAATCGTGGGAAGATTACTTTTTGGATTTGGCAAAAACCTGTGCAAGCCGTTCAAACTGTATAAGAGCACAGGTAGGTGCCGTAATCGTAGGTGAAGATAAAAAAATTAAAGCAACCGGATATAACGGCACTCCTTCTAAGGTTGAATCCTGTGCGGAACGCGGTGAATGCTACAGGATTAAGCATAATATTCAATCCGGAACGCGTTATGAAACCTGCCGCTCCATTCACGCCGAGCAGAATGCAATAATTCAGGCAGGTCAGGACAGATGTAAAGATGCAACAATGTATATATGGGGACATAACTTTATTTGTATTTTATGTAAAAGGTTTATTGTCCAATCCGGGATAAAAAATGTTGTATTGAGAAAGGACGAAAATTCACCTATTCTTCACGTAACCGTTGATGACATCAGACGGGAACTGGAAGCTGAATAGATTTTATAATTACCGGTAATATTACCGGCATGACTTTTGATAAAAAATCATTAAGACCATATCGTGTTAGTCGGTATGGTCTAATTTTGTCTGTTTTTCTCGGTCAAACGGATGATTTTTGGCTGAAACGCTTAACAAAACCACTGTAAATAATATAAAATAAAATAGGAGGTCATTAAATTTATGGGTGATTTTTATCCGAGTTACAATTTAGCAGACAGAATTCAGCACACAAAGCTTGATTCGGGTTTATACGGTATTCCTTCCGCAAGAATGGAGAGAATGGAAACTCCTGCAACAGGCGATTTTAAGGCTGTATTTTCCGGGCTTGTGGAGAATTTTAATCAGGAACTCAATGCTCCGGATAACCTGTTAAAAGACGTAATGTCTGGAAATAACAATATTGATATCCACGACGTTATGACAGCAATGGCCAAATCCGAAATTACCGTTAATATTACAACAACTGCCGTGGGTAAAGTTATTCAGGCTTACGACAATGTTATGCAAATTCAGGTATAATGCATATTTTTATACAAAATCAGACTAAATACAGGGAACAATAAAAAATAACAACAGACCTCGGGGACAAGAATGGACTTTCAAAAAATATTACAGAATAAACCTTTACTTTACGGAATTATTGGCGGAGCGGTATTGATAATTGCTCTAATCCTTACGGTATCTATTGTTGCCGCAACAAAAGGAGGCTCATCAAACGGGGCTGCAAGGGTTGTGAGTGAAAAGGTTATAAAAGAACCTCTGGATTTGTTAACTACCGATAATTTAGGGAAAGCTATTGAAATTCAGGCACTTCTTGCCCGTGAAGGTATTACTGCAAGCAGAAAGCTTGACGGTACAAAATCAACAATTTTCTTAAAAGAATATACAATGACGCAGCGGGATCAGGCACTTCTTGCTATTGTTAAAAGCGGCTTGATGGATCAGAATACAGGGCTTGAAATTTTCGACAAAGGTGATTTTACCTCAACAAAAGAAGATAAAAGAATAAGACTGGTTAGAGCAATCAACGGGGAATTGTCAAGATTAATAAGAAAGATTCCTCCGATTGAAAATGCCTCAGTCTTTATCTCAATTCCGGAACAAACAATGTTTACCTCAATGCAGAAACCTGTTACTGCAACAGTTCAGATTGTAATGCCGTCGGGTGAAAAATTAGATCAGTTAAAAGTTAAAGCTGTAACAAACCTTCTTCTTGGCAGTGTTTCAGGTTTGGAAGCAGAGAATATTTCAATTACTGATACAAACGGTAATGTTTATCATAGTATTATGAACGCGTCTGATGAGATGCTTGCAAGGATTGAAGAAAATGATAAATATATGCAGCAAAAAGTTCAGGTTCAGTTGGACAGATTAATCGGAAAAGGTAATTATGTTGCAACAGTCAGCACATTTCTTCGTCAGGCACCCGCAGAAAAATACAGTACGGATTATGATCCGGACAGAAAAGCATCCGTTAACGAACAATCATTTACCGAAGGTCTGGGCGATGAAACCCGTGACAGTAACAGAAACTTAAATGCTGTAAGTGTTTATGTTCCAAACGGAATTGCCGGCGGCGGAATGGATTCAAGTCAGGAAAGAAGTTACTCGCGTTCTGCAACTGAAACTCAGTATGGTGTCAGTAAAACACAGCTTAATGAGTACTTAAAGCCCGGTATGATTGAAGAGATTTCTATTGCAGTTACTCTTGAAAGAAGTGTGCTTCCTCCTGAGATTACCGAAGACGATCTGAAAGAGCTTGTCGCACATGCAGCAAGCCCGAAGGTTGACCCTGATAATGTTGCAATAGTATTTTCCGATACTGTTGATCCTTATCTGGCTTCCGACAGACCGGTAAATCTTCCAAAACCTGATGAAAGCGGTAATCCGTGGTGGCTTGCGGTTGCACTCAGTGCAATAGGTCTTGTGATTGTATTTAAAGCTGTTTCTGATAAAGTTCGTCAGGTCCAGGAAGCAAATGCTATGGAAGTTGAACGTTTACGTCAAAAAGAAGCAGAACAGGACAGAGAACTTTCAGATGTCAATGTCAGAGCTGCACAACTTCAATCCAAGCAGGATGAACTTGCTCAGGGCCTTCTGGAACAGCAGAACAGAGAATATATTGCAATTCGTTCTCCGCAGGAAATGGTTAATGCACTTGAAACGATTTCCGGCAATATTGACAGTGCTGACGGTGAAGTTACTGCTGACAAGATAAAGAGCTGGATTGAACAAAGCAGGTAAAACGGGTAAATAAAGAAAATGGCTATACAGGGTTTTGATTATAAAGGTTTTGCACAGAATTTGGCATCACAGGCAACGGAGCTGGTGCCGAAGGATTTTGATGCCAATCAGAGAGCTTATGTTACAAATACTCTTTTGAATTTTTCAATGCTTGCCGGTGAAGCTCTTTACAATGATACGGAATTAAATTTCAATGCCGATCAGGCAGTAATGATTACCCAGATTATAGCGGAATGGTCTTATCACAAATCTGTTGACCTTATTCGTTCAGGTATTCCGCAGCAATACTGGGATCCTATTATGCAGAAGATTGCTTTTACTATTTTTGAAATAGCAAAGCAGACTTTTAAGCAGGAATTGCCGCAGGAGCAAATTTTACAGTTGATTGAGCACCATGTAAAAAAGGCTTACCTTGATTCTATTGCTGAATTAAAAGATAAAGGGCTGATAGATGAGGGGTTGATGGAATTTGCCTCAAAGCAGTCGAATATTGATACAATGATGCAGGAAATGCAGCAAAACGGTGAAGTCGAACAAGCCCAGCAAGCCCAGCAGGCTGCTGCTCAAAATCCGGTGCAGCAGGCACCGCAGGCTGGCGGTGCTGTTCAAAATGCACAAAGTAATCTTCCTGCGGCTCAAAATGCCGGAGGTGTTCCTGCTGCAGGAAGTGAAAAAGATAAATATGCACCTCCGAAACTTTTGAAACTGGTTTCGCTTGCTTTGCTTCTCAAACGTGTTGATGAAGAAAAAGTTCAATCAATTCTTGAAAGATTTGATCAGGATGTCGCAGGAACCGTTATTAAATATATGTATGTCGATAATCTTGAAGAACAGGTTGATCCGACACTTACAATGATTTGTCTTGATGAAGTTGCCGATAAAATCCCCGGAGCAACGGAAATTAATAAAAAACGACTTGTGGCAGGACTTAAAGCTTCCCTTGAAGGAGTTAGCAAACCAAAACTTGAACAGATGCTCCAGATGGAAAGACAGTATGTACGCCGCCTCGTATTCAATGCTCTTGAAGATGAATATTATGAAATGTCCCCGCGAATTGCAAAGATTGTTGCCTCTTATATCCAAAATAGTGTATAATAAAATTAAATCATGATTATTAAGAAGAAAAAGCTTAACAAGGTATCGGGGAATGTGCCGGAGGAGGTTTTGCAGACAGATGATACTGCCGTGCAAGATTTTGCCGTGCCTGAAAATGACGGGATACCGCAGGTTGATGGCGGGCAAGAATTTGAAAATACAACCGCTGATTATGAACAGTCTCCTCTGACAGAGGCTGAAAATCAAAGTCCTGCAGCAGAAGTGCAGACTCCTGCGGTTCCGGTGGAACCGGAACCGGAAGATATCGATTTATTCAGTCTTGATAATATCGATTTTACCCAGAGGGAAGAACGTAGAAAAGGTGACAGACGCCGCGGTTTCCGGCGTGTTGATGACAGAAATCTGGTATCCAGAGCAAGAGAAGAAGCTGATTCAATCAGAGAAGCCGCCAGAAATGAAGGTTATCAGGCCGGACTTGAGCAGGCTCAGGCTGAAATTCAACAGGTGAAGGAAGCTTTTGAAATGTTTATGGGTGCTCCGCAGGCTGTTTATGAGCAGATTGCACCGGATATTCTGCAGATAAGTGTTGATATTGCACAAAAAATCATTAAAAAAGAAACGGAAGAAGACCCGCAGGTCTTGATAAATACGATTATTGACGTACTTAAAGGCCTGTCAAAAGAGGAAAACAAAATTTCCTTGAGGGTTAATCCGGTTCAGGTTGATGTTATAAAGCAGCAAATTCCTGAAATTCTGAATATTGCCGGACTGGATGCGAAAGTTTCGGTTCTGGCGGATGAAGAAGTTACGGAAGGCGGATGTCTGGTTACAACCGCAAACGGTATAGTAGATGCGACGATTGAAACTCAGTTGTCGATAATTTATGAGGCATTGAAAGAAGTCTGATGGCACAGGGGCAAGGTTCAGGAAATCCGTTAAGTGAAGTTTTTATGGCAATCTTTGTATTGTTCCTGATTGTCATCCTCCTTGTCGAGCTGCCGAATTGGATTGTTAATATCTGTATATGTTTGAATATTACTCTCGGTATTGTTCTTTTGATGTTTGCTCTTTATGTACAAAAGACATTGGAACTGTCTTCATTCCCGTCAATTATTCTTATTGGTACAATGTTCAGGCTTTGTTTATCAATCGCATCGACCAGACTTATTCTGGCTAAAGGTGAGGCAGGAGAAGTTATTCACGCTTTCGGCACATTCGTAACCGGCGGAAATATGATTGTTGGCGGTGTAATATTTCTTATTATTACGATTGTTCAGTTTATGGTAATTACAAAAGGTGCTGAACGTATCGCAGAAGTTGCGGCAAGATTTGCATTGGATGCTATGCCGGGTAAGCAGATGACTATTGATGCTGACTTTAATGCCGGTTTAATTTCTCCTGAAGAAGCGACAAAAAAACGTGAAGATTTGCAAAGAGAATCAAACCTTTTCGGTAGTATGGACGGTGCGATGAAGTTCGTAAAAGGGGATACTATTGCAGGTATTATTATCGTAATCATTAACATTGTCGGAGGATTGTGTATAGGTTGTTTAATGAACCAGATGCAGCTTGCTGATGCTGTTTCAAAATATACAATTCTTACTATCGGTGACGGTTTGGCCTCACAGGTACCTTCTCTTTTGATGTCAATAGCTGCCGGTGTATTTATGACCCGTTCTTCCGCACAAAGTTCTTCTCTGGGTTCTGATGTTGCCGGTCAGATTATGAGTAAACCGAATGCGTTGTTCTTTTCTGCAGGGTTTTTAATTTTGCTTGCATTAACAGGTCACTGGACCGGTCTGCCATGGATTCCGTTTACTCTTTTTGCGATAGGATTGTTTGTTGCAGGGTTCTCTGTATTAATCAATGCCGATGTTCAATCCCAGTTAGGACAATTAGAAAGTGTCAGACAAAACATGCAGGATCTTGTTAACCCTAACAGAATGTATGAGCGTTTAGGAGTTGATGTTTTGAGCTTACAGGTAGGCTCAAACCTGCTTGTAATTGCAGACCCTGATCAGGAAGGCCAGCTGCTTGCAAAAATTGCAGCACTCCGTCAGAGAGTTACAGATGAGCTCGGGTATATTATTCCTAATATAAGAATTATGGATTCGTCTGCACTTGATGCGAATGAATATATGATTTCTATCCGCGGAAACACTGTTGCCACCGGTTATGTTTATCCTGGGCGTTTAATGGTTATTGCGGATCAGTGGGATGCCGTTAGAAAAGAAGTTCCGGAAGATGCAATTATCGGGATAGATCCGACTTATCAAACACAGGCTTACTGGATTTCTCCTGATGATGCAAAAGCTGCCCGTTCTGTTACGGCTATTGACTCAACCGATGTTATTGTTACCCACCTTCAGGAGTGCGTAAGAAAACACGTTGATGAGGTTATGACAAAAACAGATGTGCTTAAGCTTATGGAACTTGTTCGTTCTCAAGATCCTACTCTTGTCAATGACCTTGTTCCGACTATTATTTCCACAAGTGACTTGAGAAAGATTTTTGTTAACCTTATCAGAGAAAAAGTTTCTATCAAGGATATTATATTTGTCTTTGAAAGACTTTGTGATTATGCAAGATTTTCTAAAGAACCTGATATTTTATCGGAGCGTCTAAGAGCTGCTCTCGGACGCCAGATTTGTCTGTCTAATGTTGGGGATGATAAGGTTCTATATGCACTTACGCTTTCGCCTGACTGGGAAAAAATTCTTGATGACAGCTGCCAGAGAACAGAGCTCGGTACAATGTTTCTTTTGAATCCTATGCAGGTGCAGGAACTCATTGAAAGTGCCGCCACAACAATGATTAGAGCACAGCAGGCATGCGGTCATCAGCCGGTAATTCTCTGTTCGCCGAGAATCAGATTGCCTCTTTACCAGCTGCTTGAACGTCATATCCCGACGATTGTCGTAATTTCTTATTCGGAACTTATTACCGATATCAAGGTTGAGGCTGTTGATACTATTGGCGATAATGCAATGACGGATTTATAGTAAATGAAAAAATTTATATTGTTTTTAATAGGAATATATCAAAAAATATCAAAGCATACGCCGCCGGTGTGCAGGTTTTATCCGACGTGTTCCGAATATACCCGACAGGCAATAATTAAATACGGTGTATTAAAAGGCGGCTGGCTCGGGATAAAGAGAATTTCTAAATGTCATCCGCTGCACGAGGGCGGATATGACCCTGTACCTTGAAATTTCTATAAAAATAGTTTATAATTTAAGTA
>JADIND010000030.1 GCA_017694215.1 Candidatus Scatousia excrementipullorum
TGAATATGTTTGTAATGAGAATGAAAAGACAAATAAAAAGTTAGAACAAATTACATCAGCCGGCATGCCGGAATTTTCTCAAAAAATAAAAACTCTTGACGAACAGAATAAAACAGCGGCAATCCTGCTGATAATATCAGGCTATCTTGACATTTCAGACATAAAAAAAGAAACCGGAAAAATAATCAAAGCTTACAATGAAAAAAGCGAACCTTTGTACAATATTATTGAAAGAATCGAAAAATTAAACAACAAAATTCAAAGATTTGAAGAATACAATACGTTTCACGAAAAAAATATATCAGAGCTAAAAAAATTCATAGAACAGAATAAAAATTACAAAAACGAAAACCTGACAGAAAAGGAAATCAAAACAGTTTACCATAAACTATTCAATGAAGCTGATACCGCAATATTAGACTATACAAATTCCGTACAAAAATATTCCGGAGAAAACCCTGTTAAAATAAGTCCGAGAATAATTGACAGGACATTTAAATCACATTCAAGAATTAACAATACACTTAATAAACTTATCCAAAACGAAAAACAAAAAATCTACGAACAAACAAACCGTGAATTTCAAAAAAATATTGAATAAAACATATTTAAAATATACAGGAAAAAATAGCCAACCGGGTAATAGACAACAGAATAAAAGTAATATAATATAACCCCAGAATGACATCCGAATAATGCTTATTACGGATAAAGAATAGAATTCAGGGTTAATGAAAAAGAAACTTTTAACCATATTGCAATTATTTTTAATAGTTTTGCCTGTCTATCCGGAGCAGCTTGACTTTAATAACTTTATGTCCGCGGCATTAAATAACTCTTACAAATTAAAAACATCTCAAATAAATATTGCGATATCTCACCATGGAGTAAAAGAAGCAAGAGCCGCATATTTGCCGACAATTAGTGCATATGCTACCACCGAAAGATATAATGACTTAACTAAAGGACATGCACAGATTACGGCCGTAGGAAACGAAATTCTGCTTAACAGAAGCTACTATCAGGATATGGCAGCAGTAGGACTGTCGTATAATATTTTCGACTTCGGAGTCCGCCGAAAAGAACTCGATATTGCAAAAGCAGATGATAAACAAAAACTTATAATGTTGATGAAAGATACAAAAGATTTGAAACTTGATGCCGTTGAGATTTATGCTGACACATTGGGTCTGTATAAACAATCGGTGATTAACGGGGAAAAACTGGCACTTCAAAATGAATTAATCAATATAAATAAACGCTTAAGAACAGCAGGAGAACTCTCGGAAGTTGATCTGGTTGACAGTGAAATTATTGCCTCGGAAACAAAAAGCGACTTAGATGAAGTTAAAAATAATCTTGCAAAAAAATTAACGGAAATTTCATATTATACAAATGAAAATTATAATATAAAAGATATTGAACTTAATGATTTTCCTAAAGACGTATCAGGAGTTATAACAGATACAGAAGAACCGGTTAAACTTTCAGCAACTTTCACTGAATATATACCGGAAGAATCGGTTGAAGCAAAAGTTTATGATTTAGAAATTTTCAAAAAACAAGAAGAATATGAAATTCAAAAAAAAGCAAATTTCCCCAAAATAAGATTTGATACAAGATATAATTTTTACGGTTCAGATCCGCACAACTTTTTTTACGGACTGGATGACATAAGCCAGAGAAGTGTAACTATAAGGCTTTCAACATCATTTACCCTTTTTGACGGATTAAAAAACATAAACACCATAGCAAAGAAAAAACTTGAAGTGGAAAAAGTAAAAATAGAAAAAGCACAACAACTTGCGGAATTGAAAAAGAAATATGAACAAATTCAGCTGGATTGCCAAAATGCGATAAATCAAACAGAAAATAACTCGGCAACACTTGCACTTGTAAACAAAAACCTTGAAATGCTGAAAAGACTAAATACAAACGGAATTGCTGCAAAGTCCGAATGTATAAAAAAACAACTGGAACTGCTTGACAAGAAACTTAAACTTGAGCAAAACCAGATAAAAAATTTTACGGCAAGATATAAAATGCATATTCTCATCAACACAGAGAATCAAAAGCTGTAAAACTTAAATATTATACCCACATGGCTAATAGACAAGTTTAAATGCATAAGATATGTTAAGGGAATAACATAAATTTTACTAATTCAAACAATAAATACCGGAAGAATAGTATAGGAGACAAGTATGCAGACGGGGCTGATTGCATTTGATGCCGCGGCTAAAATTAATGGAATAAGTCTCGACATACGTTCCATTATAAGAGAATACAGCATAAACAATGATGAAATTGAGCCGGAAGAACTGCTTCGTATAATGAAGGAGTTCGACTTCAAAGCTAAATTAAAAAATATTCAGCCTGCAGATTTAAGCAAAGATTATCCTCTTCCTGCTATAATTTTAAATTCAGACAATACTTATTCGGTTTTACTGAAAATAAATACAGAAACCGAACATGTTCTTATATATTCCGTAAAAGAAAACACCACAAAAGAACTCTCTTATGAAGAACTTGAAACGACCTGCAATAACTGTTTTATTATACTGTCGCATAAACTTATAAATTCCCAGATTAAGTTCGGTTTTAAATGGTTTTTTAATGAAATACTGACTTATAAACAGGTTATTGCAGAAGTAATGCTCGGCTCTTTTATTGTTCAGCTTTTCGGTCTGGTAACACCTTTATTTACACAGGTTATCCTCGATAAAGTTATTGTTCACAGAAGCCTTATTACATTAAATGTTCTTGCATTTGCGTTTATTGCGGTAATGTTTTTTGAACTGCTCTTAAATTTCGCAAGAAAATACATTTTTTTACATACCGCAAGCAAAATTGATGCTAAACTTGGTGCCAAATTATTTAAACATTTATTTTCTCTTCCTTTTCCGTATTTTGAAAACAGAAAAGTTGGTAACATTATAACCAGAGTCAGAGAACTAGATCAGATAAGAGAATTTATCACTAACAAAAGTGTTTCTGTAATTCTGGATTTATTCTTCTCTTTTGTATTTGTAATAATGATGTTTATTTACAGTCCCGTTTTAAGTTTCATTGTAATAGGATTTGTAGTTGTAATAGGTCTGCTTTATTTGATAATAACACCTGAACTTAGAGAACGCTTAGAAAAGAAATTTCAAATGGGTGCTCAGTCTAACTCATACCTTGTAGAATCAGTAACAGGTATTCAAACTGTTAAATCGCTGGCAATAGAAGGGAGTATGCAGAAGAAATGGGAAGATTATCTGGCAAGGTATATCAGTTCTTCTTTTAAACTTTCAAATATGGGAAATATTGCAAATGCACTGTCAAATATGCTGCAAAAAGCGATGACCATCGCAATCTTATATTTCGGGGTAAAACTTGTAATAGCAAATAAATTAACAATAGGTCAACTTATTGCATTTCAAATGTTTTCAAACCAATTTTCGGCTCCGGTACTACGGCTTGTAAACCTATGGAACGAATTTCAGCAATGTCTTCTTGGTATTGATAGACTTGGAGATATTTTAAATTCACCGGTTGAAATCCAATCCAGCCAGAGTATTACCCTACCCAAAATCGCAGGGGCAGTTAAATTTGATAATATTTGTTTTAAATATTCAGTAAATTCTCCTTATGCCGTCGCAGGTATTTTACTGAATATCTCTCCATGAGTTGCCTCGGTATAGGCAAATATTCCATTATGTGTATCATATAACGGTTCATCTTCTATTGGTATTGGAGGGATATAATATGTATCTCCTGCATGGGCTCGGAAATTCCCTACATAATCATTCAATACTGCATAATTTGTTATATTTTCGTATTCCGCTGTTGTTGAGCATCCTATCTGATCCATCATTGTCAACATCCCAGGGGCATTAAACGTCACTGTCTTATTCCCATGTAATCCGCCCATTAATTGGGCTATTGCTCCGCCTAACGAATGGCCTGTAAATTCTATCTCGACATCCTCATCCTTAAAATATTCTTGAACCCCCGCATAAAACGTTTCTGCATATTTCAACTCTTTATCTGGTATTTTGCCTTCTAATATCCGCCTATCACTTATTAAAAGATCTGCAGGATCATCTGTACCGCGAAATGATATTATTACTTTATTTCCATTTCTATATGCTGCACACGCAAAATTTCCTTTTATAAAATAGCCGTTTTCATCTGTAAAAAATGGGATTATTAACTGCTGATAACCTTCTACTATTGTGTAAGTCCCGCTGTAAACATGTTCACTTAAATTCAAATAAATTTCTTCTTTAAACATAATTACTCCTATCTTATAAATATCTTTATTAACAATAACAGCGTTAAAAATGGAACAAAAATTAATACAAATAAATTCCAACAAATCAATGCATCAAAAAAACCCCATATTGGATATTTTAAGTTGGATATCGTATTATAACTCAACCAAATAATAAATAATTCATTTGCTATTAGTTGTGTTGTAATCCAGATATCATATATTTTTTTTAATTTACATCTATAAATTAATATCAAAAGACTAAAAACCATTAATATTATAATTGAAATTATATATAAAAAAATAAAAACTAGTGGAGGGAAAAAACCAGCCATAGCCC
>JADIND010000031.1 GCA_017694215.1 Candidatus Scatousia excrementipullorum
TTTTTGGGGAGAGGGTTAGGGTGAGGGGGCGGACTGGATAAAAAAGGGGGAAAAGAAAGGGAATTTTTTCGTGTCCACAGAAAAATTATTTTTATGATAAAGTAAAATTACAATCAGGAAAATTAATTTATTAAGGAGATTTTTATGATAAAAGTTGCAGTATGCGGTGCATTAGGGAAAATGGGGAAAGAAGTGGTAGAAGCAGTTAGAGAATGTGCGGATACTGAACTTGCCGCTCAAATTGATATTGCTGGCAGTGAATTCAAAACTATAGCTGATGCTCACAAAACTTGCCGTATAGATGTGCTGGTTGATTTTACACAGCCGGCATCAATTTATGAAAACGCTCTTTACTGCTTGAATAACGGAATAAAAATCGTGATAGGTACAACCGGTCTGAAAGATGAACAGATTGAAGAATTAAAAAGACTTTCAAAAGAAAAAAATACAGGATGCTTTATTGCCCCGAATTTTTCAACCGGAGCTGTTTTGATGATGATGTTTGCACAGCAGGCTGCAAAATATTTTGATAATGCAGAAATTATTGAACTTCACCACAATCAGAAAAAAGACGCTCCTTCAGGCACTGCAATAAAAACCGCTCTTATGATGTCACAGGCAAAAGACACATTCAAAAAAGACAACTGCCCTGAAACAGAAACAATCGAAGGCAGCCGCGGCGGAACTTCATATTCCGATATCCAGATTCATTCCGTCAGAATGCCGGGGTATATCGCATCACAGGAAGTTATTTTCGGCTCGTCGGGTCAGATTTTTACAATAAGACATGACACCATGGACAGAAAATGCTACATGGCAGGAGTTCTGCTTGCCGTAAAACATGTTGCTGCAAAAAACGATTTTGTTTACGGTTTGGATAATATTATGCATTAATAATAATTTTTAAAATTGTTAACAAACATTTTGTATTTGCTTAAATAAAATAATACATTTATGATTAAAAATATATTTATTGAGGAGAAATAATGAGAAAACCAAATATAGCAATTCTCGGTGCAACAGGTGTTGTCGGGAGAGAAATTACAAAAATAGTTGACGAATTACATATTGAATTTAATGAAATAAAATTTCTATCCAGTGCAAAAAGTGCCGGAAGCAAAATTGAATTTCAGGGAAAAGAATACACCGTGGAAGAAGCAAAACCTGAAAGTTTCGACGGGGTAAACATTGTTCTTGCATCTGCCGGTGCCTCTACGTCAAAACTGTTCGCTCCGGAAATTGTAAAACGCGGCGGTGTTCTCATTGACAATTCTTCGGCTTTCAGAATGGAAAAAGATGTTCCGCTCGTTATTGCATACGTTAATGACGAAGATTTGAGAAAACATAAAGGTATTATTGCCAATCCGAATTGTTCAACTTCACAGTTAATGCTTGTGCTAAAACCTTTGCATGAAAAAGCTATAATAAAAAGACTGATAGTATCGACATATCAGGCTGTTTCCGGTGCGGGACTCGCAGCAATAAATGAATTAACCGCCAATACAAAGGCAGCTTTGAATAACGAAGAATTTGAAAACAAATGTTTCAAAAAACCGATTGCGTTCAATGTTATTCCGCAGATAGATGTTTTTTGTGAGAACGGCTACACAAAAGAGGAAATGAAAGTTGTAAATGAAACAAAAAAAATTCTTCATTTACCGCAGGATTTGCCGATATCCTGTACGGCAGCAAGAGTTCCTGTGTATAACGGACACTCGGAAGCTGTTGATATTGAATTTGAAAAAGAAATTTCACCGGAAGAAGTTCGCGAAATTCTTAAAAATTCTTTCGGTATAAAAGTTATTGACAACCCTGACAACTATGAATATCCGACAACCCGTGACGCGTCCGGCGTGAACCCTGTTTTTGCCGGAAGAATTCGCAAAAATCTAGCTTTCAAAAACGGAATTACCCTCTGGTGCGTTGCCGACAATCTTAGAATCGGTGCCGCTTTGAATACTGTCCGTATTTGTCAGAAAGTAATCGAAATGGATTTGTTTTAATACAGATTAAAGGAGAAAAAATATAAATGGTAAAAATCCCCGAAATTAAAGGCGGCAGTATACATGCCGCAGTGAATAATATACGTAAACCCGAAGTAAAAATAGGAAAAAGCGGTCTTCCGCTTGAATTGCCTGTTGATACATTTCAAAAAGAACAGCAGATTATTAACAAACTCAATCCCGCAACAGCTTATGATAATGCATTGAGAAAAATCCAAAACTCACTGCTGTCGATGAAAAAATAATACAAAACAAAATGCAGGATTCCCCGTGAATACCCCTGCCCTAAGATAAAGGAATAAGAATATGGAAAATGAAAAAAGAAGATTTTCTGATTTGTCAGATGACGAAATATATATTGAATTGAATAAAAGATTAAAAGAACTTGAAGCCGAGGATTATGATTTTCCGGATTCAAGCGTGGATTTAATCGAACAGGTTATGCAGACTGCTTAATTTTTTGTAATATTTTGAAAAAATCAGGCAATTTTTATATTTATACTCTTTCTTATCATTAAGAAAGGACTTAAATATGGATTTTAAAATAGGACAAAAAGCCGTACAAAAACTCACAGACAGAATTCCGACAAGATATGATGATATAACGAAAGAAATTGCACAGGATAAAATGCGTGCCTTGTTGGAAGAATACGAAAAATACGTAACACCGCCTGAAAAAGAAGTTACTTATTACAAACTCGGCGACCTGCTCGGTGATAAACTCAACAAAATAGGCTAAATTGAACCGGTGCAAAATCGTAAATTATTTCAGGTATTTTTGCTGGATAAGTTTTTTTAAAGCTCTGGAATACACGGCATTCGGTTCCAGAGCAATACTTTTATCCAGAGCGGATATTGCACCTTTGTAATCTTCAAGATTTTTCTTGATTACCCCGATATAATAATACGCATCCGTGAATTTTTCATCAAGCTCAACAGCTTTTTCAAGATTTTTTAATGCTTCTTTTAAATCGTCATCCGTTGCCGGTTTGCGTGCAAGAATTACCTGTGCGAGATTAAAATAAGCATCAATCATTTTCGGATTTATTTCGATTGCTTTTGTGTAGTTTTCATAAGCCTCCTCAAGCTCCAGTTTGTTATGAAAAGCTATAGCTTTTGAAAAATAAGCCAGTGCAAAATCGGGTTTGAGTTCTATGGCTTTGTCCAGGGCCTCTATTGCTTCATCGAAATTTCCTTTGTTTGTTTCGTTTATTCCTATATCAGTATAATATTTGTAATCGTGGTTTTCTGTATCCATAACGGTTCCCCTTCAAGTTGTCATGATAACCAAAATGATAAATTTTTACAATAATATTAATGTTTGTTTTATAATTAATATCGGAAAAACTTTATGCTGAAGGATTTGCTGAAAGAAAAAAAAGTATTTAAGCTCGTATGCGGGGCAGGCAACGAAGATGCAAAGGAAGTAGAAAAGCTGGTGGCTTTGTATTCAAAAGCCGGCTGCAGCTTTTTTGACCTCTCGGCAAAACCTGAAATTGTAGATGCCGCAAAACGCGGACTGGAAAGAGCCGGAATTGAGAAAGACCGATATCTCTGTGTAAGCGTGGGAATTCAGGGCGACCCGCATGTCAGCAAAGCTTATATAAACAGTGAAAAATGCAAAAAATGCGGCAGATGTTACACGGTTTGTCCTTGCAAAGCTGTTACTGAAAAATCTACACATTACAAAATTAACAAAATACGCTGCATCGGCTGCGGAAAATGTGTTGAGGCATGCCCTTTTTCGTGTATTGAAACTATATCGGAATTTACGGATTTAAAAAAAGTTTTGCCGCCGTTGATTGAAAAAGGAATTGATTGTATAGAATTCCACACTCTCGGAGAAAACGAAATTGAAGTTGATGAAAAGTGGGAGGATATCAACAGAAGTTTTGACGGGATTTTGAGCATCTGTATTGACAGAGCAAAACTGGGTAACGAAAAACTCATAAGCCGGCTCAAACGCATGCTTAAAACAAGAGAGGATTATTCAACGATAATTCAGGCAGACGGATGTCCGATGTCGGGCGATAAAGATGATTTTAAAACAACACTGCAGGCGGTTGCAACGGCAGAAATTGTTCAGAATGCAAATCTGCCCGTTTATATAATGCTTTCAGGCGGAACAAATTCCCGAACAACAGAACTTGCACAGATGTGCGGCATTGATTTTCACGGGATAGCTGTCGGAACTTTTGCGAGAAAAATTGTGCAAAAATATGTGGAAAGAGAAGATTTTTTAACCAACGAAAATATTTTTAATCAGGCTCTGGAAATTGCAAAAAATCTTGTTAAAAAATCAATGGAGTTTATGTACTGATGAATACAAAAATTCTTGACTGCACAATCAGAGACGGCGGACATTTAAACGGATGGAATTTTTCTGCGGAATGCGTAAAAGATGCATACGACACGGCAGTAAAATCAGGTGTCGATTTTTTTGAAATCGGATACAGAAGCGCAAACTGTTGTGAAGGTGCCGGAAAATTTTACCGCTGTGATGACGATTTTCTTTTTTCAATAATTGATAAAAATGAAAAATGTCCGCTCGGGATGATGACAGATGCAGGGAAATCCGATTTGAAAGATTTCAGAGAATGCCGCCCTGATTTAACCCCGGTTTCGTTTGTGAGAGTTGCGGCTTATCCTGACAAACTCGATACGGCATTTGATTTGTGCGACGAGCTTCTGGAAAAAGGATATTGCGTATTTTTAAACCTTATGGCTGTTTCAAATTTTACAAAAAATGATTTTAATAAAATTAAACATTGGACAAATAAATCTTATCTTGAATCAATATATTTTTCGGACAGTTTCGGCTCGCTATTTCCTGAAGACATTGAGAAG
>JADIND010000032.1 GCA_017694215.1 Candidatus Scatousia excrementipullorum
TGCATAAACACAGAAGCCTTAAACATAAAAATTCCGCTGTTCCAGAAATAGGTGTCAGAATTCAGATAATTTTTTGCGGTATTTTCATCAGGTTTTTCAACAAATTTATTTACCTTAAAACCTTCGCCAAAACTTTCCTTAATATTAATATATCCATAACCTGTTTCGGCATAATGCGGCTTGATGCCAAAAGTCACAAGAAATCCTTCTTTTGCCAGTTTTTCACCTTTTTTAACCGCTTGCGAAAATTTATCAATATCTTTTATAAGATGGTCAGACGGAACGGCAAGAATAACTTCATCTGTTCCGGTCCTTTGCATAATATATTTTACAGAAACCGCAATAGCCGGTGCAGTATTTTTGGAAACAGGTTCGGATAATATTATCCCATTATCCGAAATTTTATTTATCTGCATTCTGACATTAGATACGTGCTTTGTTCCGGTTATGCTCACGATATTTTCAGCCGGCATACACTTATTTAATCTCTCAAAAGTAGTCTGGAGAATACTTTCATCCGAAACAAGATTTAAAAGCTGTTTCGGATACAATTCTCTTGATAAAGGCCATAACCTGCTGCCCGAACCTCCTGCCAGAATAATTCCGTACATCTGTAATCCTCTTTCTCTCTGTTTTTATATCTACTATTATATTATAAATAGAATTGAGGCGTTGTAAATTATTATTAAGCATAAGTATGTAATTTTTCTGGTATAATTAATAAAAAAGTAAAAGAGGAGTGAAAAATGGAAACAATTTTAGTTGCGGGCGGAGCAGGTTATATCGGAAGCCATACGGCTTATGAACTTGAAAAAGCCGGTTACAACGTAATAGTACTTGATAACTTTTCCGAAGGTCATAGAGAATTCGTCAAAGATTATAAGGTTTGTGAAGTTGACCTTGCGGATATTGACGGGATAAGAAAAGTTTTTGCCCAAAATAAAATTGATGCGGTAATTCATTTTGCAGCTTTTGCTTATGTCGGAGAATCGGTTCAATATCCTGAAAAGTATTACTATAACAACGTTGTAAATACTTTAAATCTTTTAAAAGCCATGATTGAGTATAACTGCAAAAAAATAGTATTTTCCTCAACATGTGCAACTTACGGAATTCCTGAGCATACTCCTATAAGTGAAACTCAAAAGCAGGACCCGATTAACCCATACGGAAATACTAAATTGATGATAGAAAAGATTTTTAAAGATTATGACAGAGCATACGGATTAAAATACTATGCCCTGAGATATTTTAATGCAGCAGGAGCCTCTCCGGAAAAAAATATCGGCGAATGGCACAGAATTGAAACACATATAATTCCGCTTGTATTGAGAACTCTTACCGGTGAAAGTAAAAATATTACAATTTTCGGAGATGATTACAATACACCTGACGGAACATGTATAAGAGATTATATCCACGTTGACGATTTGGCATCCGCTCACAGGCTTGCACTGGAAAAACTACTTTCGGGTTCAGACAGTGAATGCATAAACCTCGGCACAGGTATCGGAAATTCAGTAAAAGAAATAATTTCGTCTGCAGAACGTGTTACCGGAAAAAAAGTTCCGGTAGTAATAGGAGCCAGACGCGAAGGCGACCCGGACAGCCTTTTTGCTTCCAACGAAAAAGCAAAAGACATCCTCGGCTGGAAAATTAAATATACAAACATAGATGATATTATAAAAACAGCCTGGGAATGGGAAAAGAAGCTCCATGCCATGAAATCAGCCGTATAAATTTGTAAAATAAATTAAATATTTGTTTACAATTCGGACAATTTTTTTCATGTTTGTGGTTTATTGTATTAAAAACCGGTTTTTCAGAAAACGGAAGAATTGCAAAATAAGGATTTATAAAATTGCAAAATACAATTACTAAAAGTCCAAACATTTTAAAAACAGGATTTCATAAACAAAATAACAGTAATATAATCTTTTTTCAGTCTGTAGAAAAAAGATTAAATAAAATTTTTCAGGATGAATTAAATTCATCAGATTCAATATTTAAATATGTTTCAGATAATGCCATTCATAAAATGGCATTATTTTTATCCGGAAACAAAACCCGTGCCTGCTCTATAGGTATTGCCGGAGAAACTGCGAGCGGCAAATCAACCATTACATTTGATATCATTGATACTCTGGAAACCTTTGCAAAAGAATATCTTATTAAGAATTTAATTACCAGAATTAATACTGATGATTACTATTATGACCGCTCAGATATGGTTAAGGCCGCAGGAAGTTTTGCGGAATTTGCAAAACACTATGATTTAGATGTTCCGGAAGCTCTTGAACTGGAATTAATGAAAAAACACATTAAAGCTCTGCAAAACGGCGAAACAGTTTATCTTCCGAAATACGATATGTCAGGCACAGCAAAACGAGAGGATAATGTAACGAAAACCGAACCTGCAAAGATTATTATCTCAGAAGGTTTGTTTACATTGACGGATAAAGTAATTGATGCTTTTGATTTTAAAATTTATGTAGATGTTTCATGTAATGTACAAAAAGAACGATTTTACAGACGTGCAGCTGAAAGAGATTTAGGTTCTTCTGCAGATGATGTTTATCTTAATGCCGCAAGTAAAGCTAAAATTCACATACATCCGACAAAAGAAAAAGCAGATATAATTCTTTCAGGAGAAGCAGACAGAGAAGCTTACAAAAGATTTATTAAAAAAGTTCTTTCTTTAGTTAAAGAATTACATTTCAGCAGCATTTTAATGTATACTTAAACTTTTGTATTGAAAATAAGAGAAGTATTGATTCCGCCGAATGCAAAATTGTTCGACATAATAAGAGAGGTTTTCAACTCTCTGCCCTGTTTCATGATATAATCAAGTTTGCCGCAGTTTTCATCAACATTTTCAAGATTAATTGTCGGACAGAACCAGCTTTTTCTTGCCATATCTATTGAGAGAATTGCCTCGATCGCTCCGCATGCCCCCAGAGTATGACCGGTGTAACTTTTTATCGTACTGACAGGAACCGCACGTTTAAAGACATTATAAGTTGCGTTTGATTCGGCGATATCTCCCTGAATAGTCGCAGTACCGTGAGCATTAACATAACCTATTTTGTCTGCTGATAAACTTGCATCCTTCAGAGCAAGTTCTAATGCATTTTTCATTGTTTCACTGTTAGGGTTTGTAATATGGGTTCCGTCTGTGCTTGTTCCAAATCCTAGAACTTCTGCGTAAATCTTTGCACCGCGTTTTTTTGCATGTTCGTATTCTTCAAGTATGAGCGTACCGGCACCTTCGCCTATAACAAGTCCGTCACGCTCCCTGTCAAAAGGTTTCGGAGTCAGTTCCGGTGTAGCATTTTGAAGACTTGTTGCATAAAGAGTATCAAAAACCGCAATATGTGTCGGATGGTATTCTTCCGCTCCGCCGGCTATCATAACGGTTTGATATCCGTCTTTGATTGCTTCATAAGCATAACCTATTCCCATTGAACCTGATGTACAGGCAGATGATGTCGGGATAAGCCTTCCGGTTGTTTTAAAATAAAGTGAAATATTAACGGATGCGGTTTGGCTCATCATTTTTACATAAGAGCCGGAATTAACACCTTTTACTTCAAAATCCCTCATCATGGAATAGAATTCCAGCACACTGTCGAGAGAACCGGTTGAAGAACCGTAACTTACACCTGTTTCACCGTTTGTAATTATTTCATCACCGAGAAGTCCTGCATCTTTCAAAGCTTCTTCCGCAGTTGCAACACTCATAATTGAAATTCTTCCCATTGTGCGGAGGACTTTTCTGTTATAATGTTCCGGTATTTCAAAATCAGTAACCGGAGCGGCAAGTTTTGAATTCAAACGCTGAAATTTTTCAAGTTCCGGAAGATACTTAACGCAATTTTTCATCTCCAATAGTTTTTGAAAAGCTTTTTCTCGTGAACATCCGAGAGGACTTGCAAGAGCCATGCCGGTAACTACAACACGTCTTCCCATCAGCACAAACCTCCGTTCACGGAAATTACCTGCCCTGTGATGTAACCCGCATCTTCACTCATAAGATAATTCACAAGACTTGCTACTTCTTCGGGCTTGCCGCATCGTTTCATCGGAATCATTTTCTTAACTTCTTCAACAGGCAAATCCTGAATCATATCAGTTTCTATTACCCCGGGTGCAACACAGTTTACTGTAATCTTTCTTTTAGCAAGTTCAAGACTCAAAGCCTTAACAGCACCGATAATTCCAGCTTTTGAAGCACTGTAATTTACCTGTCCTCTGTTTCCCTTTATACCGGAAACTGATGACATCGCAATTATTCTTCCTTTTATTCTGTTTTCTATCATTGGCATAACAACAGGTTTTAAAACATTATAAAATCCGCCGAGATTTGTATTCAAAACATCATCCCATTCGCTGTCTTCCATTGCTGGAAAAACATTATCGCGGGCAATTCCGGCGTTCAGAACAACTCCGTAGTAAACTCCGTTTTTTTCAATATCTTCTGATAGAATTTCGCGGCAGGCAGCTCTATCTTTTACATCAAACTGTAAAATTCTGCACTCCGCACCGGCTTCCTTTATTTCGGATAAAACCTCTTCGGCTTTCGAAATATTTTTATTGCAGTGGAGAACTATATCATAACCGTTTTTTGCCAGATACAAAGCACATGCCCTGCCGATTCCCCTGCTTGAACCCGTTATTAAAACCTGTTTACTCATTTCCTTTAAATCCTGTTTTCAAAAATTCTTCTGCATTGTCAGGCTGATATGCATTAACCGTAGCGTTTGCAACAACCTCACCATCATTATAAATAAAACACTCGAAGGAAACAAGTTCGCTATCACTATAAAGTTCTTTTGCTTTTATAAGATAGGTTTTACCTGTTTCAAATTTTTCAAGGGAGCATTTATAGGAACGCGTGCCAAGCAAAAACCCGATTTTAGGGGATTTTTGATTAAATTTAAAATAAGAAAAACACGCAAGAGTCTGAGCCATAAATTCAATCCCGACATATGAATCTATCCCGTCTAAAGTATTATCAAAAAATATTTTATCAGGCGTAATCGTCGTGCTTGCACAGACATAACCTTCTTCCATATTGACTTCTTCAAGTTTGTCAATAAGTATCATAGGGTGATTATGAGGCAGTATATTTTCCAAATTATATTCCATAAGCTATTTTCCCAGTATAATTACCGCATTTGTACCGCCAAAACCAAAAGCAGTACACATTACATTTTGTATTTTTGAAAGTTTTTTCCCTTTTTTTGCAAGTCTTATCTTAGGAAGCGAATTATCATACTGTCCGTCATAGATATGCGGCAGAAGATAGTTTTCAGGATTATATTCAAGCATTGCACAGCAAAGGGCTGTTTCTATACTGGCCGCAGCACCAAGGCAATGTCCTGTCAATGGTTTTGTTGCACTTACCGGAACTTTATCCGCAAAAACTTTATAAATTGCATTAGCCTCCATCAGATCATTAGCCTTTGTCCCCGTACCATGAAGGTTAACGTAATCAATATCATCCGCTTTCAACCCTGCATTAGAAAGAGCAAGCTCCATGGCACGGGCAGCCTCAATACCTTCGGGTTCCGGAGTGGATGCATGGTATGCATCGGAGGTTTCTCCGGTTGAGAGAACCTTAATGCCTTTGCCTTCCTTTTCAAGAACAAATAAAGCTCCGGCTTCTGAAATATTCATGCCGGAACGATTTTTGCTGAACGGAATCGAACGGGTTTCAGAAACTACTTCAAGAGCACTAAAACCTGCAATCGGGAGCCTTGATAATCCGTCGCATCCGCCTGCGATAACCGCATCGCATATATCGTTTTCAAGAAGTCTTTCCGCTGTTGAGAATACTTTTATTCCCGATGAGCATGCCGTTGATACTGCACAATAAAAACCTTCCAGTCCAAGAATTTTTTTTAAAAATTCTGCAGGATTGCCTATCTTTATATGCTCCGGATTTTCGGAATCTTCAAATTCATCAATACCGGTATTTGCGTTTGCAATAACAATTCCGACACGTTTTTTACCGTATTTTCCGATTAATAAATCAATTTTGTCTTTTAACCGGTTAACGCAGTGCAGCAAAATTCTGTTACAGCGGAGGTTATAATTTTCATCGGAAATAACCGGCAGTTTCGCATCAATTCTGAATTCACGCAAAACTCCGCGGCAGGCATTATTAAATATTTCTTCCGGAGATTCTCCGAGATTACATACAGCCGAAAAATCAGTTATAATCATCATCTGTCCTCTCTGTTGCAGAATTTTTCTGTAAACATTATACTATATATTAGCATGAAAGAGATAAAATTTGACATAATAAAATTTGCATATATTGAAAAAGAAACTCCGGATGTTTCTTTTATTCCGATGCTGTTAAGAAGGAAGTTGAACAGTTTCGGGCGTGCGGCAATATACACACTCTATAAAAGTTTTGAAAACGAAAACGTAAATCTGGTATTTTCCTCAGATTACGGTGATTTTGAAAGAGTAAAAAAACTCGTCAAACAGAGAAAAGAAGAAGGTGAAATTTCACCAACAGGGTTCAGTTTTTCGGTACATAACGCATCTGTCGGACTTTTTTCGCTGCTTGAAAAAATCAAAACCGGCTACAACTCGGTTTCTGCAGGAAAAGACTCACTTCCTTACGGATTTTTGGAAGGGATTTTGAGTTCTGCAAAAATTCCGGCACTCTATTGTTACACAGAGAGTCTGGAAAAATTACAAAGCGTATCGGTGCTCATTTCACAAAACCCAAACGGGAAATATCTGCTGTCTGAAAACAATACCGGGAGTTCACTAAACGGATTTTCCGATTTTATAAAATTTCTGGAAGGAGAAAAAGACAGCTTTAGCTGTGATTTATACTCCGTAAAAAGGATTTAGGCAATGAAAATTTTAAAAAAGGCTCTTGTTATAATTGAAATGACAATATTTGCAATCGGAGCATTAATCATCGGCTGCATAATATTTCCGCTGATTGGAATATTTGTAAAAGGAAGCAAACAACGGGAAACTTTCTCCGAAATTATCCGCAAATCATGGGCATTTTTTGTATTCGTTATGGAATCAACAAAAATGATATCAATCCATATTGACGGAGATTTAAAAAACATAAAAAATAAAATTATCGTAGCTTCTCACCCCAGCCTCATAGACATTGTAATCTTAATCGGTACAATTCCGCATTCACTCTGCCTTGCAAAAAAAGAATTACTTCATAATCCTTTTATGAAAAATATTGTTAAATCACTCTATATTATCAATGATGTTGAACCGGAGATTTTTAAACAATCAGCAAAAGAAGTTTTGCAGGAAGGATACAATATCATTATCTTCCCGACCGGAACTAGAACATTGCCGGATGAAAAAATAAAAATCCATAAAGGAGCAGCCCAGCTTGCAATAGACAATGACATTAATATCATTCCTATAAATATCAAGACAGATTTTCCTTTCCTTGCAAAACATAAAAATCCGCTAAATGTTACATTACAACCTGTGAATTATTATTTCAGCCGCATGCCTGAAATTGTTATTGCAAAGTTTAAAAAAGAAGAGTCGGACCATATAAAATTAAGGAAACATATATCAGATAAAATTAAAGATTCCATAAATTGACTTTAACATATAGTTGGGTTATATATTTATTATAGGAAATAAAAATTATGACGCTGGAAAAAGAAATAAAAGAATTAATAATAAAATCTCTTGATTTAGAAGATATTTCGGTATCTGACATTAATGATGACGATCCGTTATTTGAAGACGGTCTGGGGCTTGATTCCATTGATGCACTTGAACTCGGTATGGCTTTGAAAAAGCAATATAATATTGTAATGTCTGATGATAAAGATGAAAATTCAAAATATTTTTATTCAGTAAAAACCATTGCAGATTTTATCAGGAGTAATAAAGTTGACTAAACAATTTACACGGGAAGAAATTTTCAATAAATTAAAAGAAATTCTCGTTGGTGATTTTGAAATCAATGAAGATTTAATCACACCGGAGGCTAATCTTTTTGACGATTTAGAACTTGATAGCATTGATGCGGTTGATTTAGCCGTAAAAGTTCAGGCTTTTACCGGTGAAAAAATTCCGCCTGAAAATTTCAAAAAAATCCGCACGATTTCTGATATTGTTGATACTATTGAAGATTTAATCAAATGAAATTCAGATTTGTACTGCCGTTTTTTATAACACTCGGCATTATTGTACTTTTTCACTATACAAAATTTATCGCTGTGAAATTTTATCCGGTTTGTGCAAATTTCACGATGTTTCTTGTATTTTTTCTATCATCATTTACAAAGGAAACCGTTATCCAGAAATTTGCAAGGACTTTAGAGGGCGGAATTCTGGATGAATTTACCGCAAATTATACCAGAAAACTCACATACTGCTGGGCAGGATTTACATTCTTAAATTTTCTTGCCTCGGTTGTAACCCTCTTTCTGCCTGAAAAATGGTGGGCTTTATATAACGGAGTAATTTCTTATGCTTTTATCGGAACTATTTTTGCGGTTGAATATATAATAAGAGTAGTTTTGAGGAAAAAATACAGAAAATGATTATAAAGAGATTTTTTACCGACAGGTATGATAAAGACCTTATCTTTGTAAGAAAAGACGTAACTTTCGGGGAATTTAAGGATTATGTATTCGCTCAGAAAAAAGAATTTGAAAAATCCGATATAAATGAAATTGCACTGTTATGTGAAAATTATTTTGACTTTGCAGTGAATTTTTTTGCTGCAATTTTTGCCGGAAAAAATATCAATCTTGTAACCGACAAAAGCAGATTAAAACTGCTCAACAAAACATACATGCTGCCGGAAAAACCGGTAAAGAAACTAAAATGGCAAATGTTTGAAAACATTTATAATCCAAAAGATATCAAGATAAACTTTTTTACATCCGGTTCAACAGGAGTTCCGCAATCTATTATAAAATCACTTTATAACGTTCAAATGGAAGCACAGGCTACTGTCGAAGGATTTAATCTTGCAAGCCTAAAAGGGATTACCATTTGTGCCACAACATTATGCACTCACAGCTACGGACTGACCTTCGGATTTATAATGCCGTTTGATTCATTCTTTAAAATTTACGGCACAAGAATTGAATTTCCTGAACAACTGCCGAAAGACAGAGATTACATAATGATTTCCACACCGTCATTTATGGAAAAACTCACCAAATACAATTACGAATTTCCAAACCCGCCAAAACTTATTTTTCTTGCAGGTGCAAAATTAGATGAGAATGTTTACAATTATATAAGCAGATTTTCCGATGTCGTTGATATTTACGGCAGTACGGAAACCGGAAATATTGCCTACAAACGCGGCGGCAATGTTTTCAACGTTTTCCATAATGTTGAAGTCGATAAAAATGAAGATAACAGAATTATTGTAAAATCGGAGTTTTTTACCGGCGAACAGGCTGTCTTAAATGATATTATTGAAAATCTCGAAAATAGACAATTCACTCTCAAAAAGCGTTCAGACAGGATAGTAAAAGTTCTTGAAAAGCGAATATCCCTAACTGAAATGGAAAATACTCTGAAAAAACGCGATGATATAGAAGACGCTTACTGCTTCAAATACAAAGAGATGCTTGCTGCGGTAGTCGTGACAAAAAATTACGACCTGACCGGTACGGAATTAAAAAAATATCTTGCCGGTTACATAGAAGTTACACCTAAGAAATGGCGTTTTCTTGACGAAATTCCAAGAAACATCTCAGGAAAAATCGACTACGAAAAAATTAAACATCTGTTTGATTTGAACCTTTCTCTGCCTTTTGTTATTAATAAAAAAGTTGATGAATTAAACGGTGAAATAAAACTTAAATTCAAAAGAAATTCAAACTTTTTAAACGGACATTTCGATATTAAACCGATTGTTCCGGGTGTGGTTCAGCTTTATTTTGCAAAATTTTTCGCAAAGGAACTTTTCAATCTGGATGATTTAAAAAGTGATATGAAAAAAATAAAATTTTCCAACATAATAAACCCTGATGAAGAAATTACGCTCAAACTTACAAACAAAGAAGATTCCGTTGCAATTACCTACTTGTCTGATGACAAAATATTTTCTTCGGGTATATTAGTAAAATAGTGAGGATTAAAAATGTTATTTGAAACAGAAACAAAACTTACGGTACAATTTTATGATTTAGACCCGCTGAATGTTGTATGGCACGGAAATTATGTCAAATATCTTGAAACTGCAAGGTGTGATTTGCTCGACAAACTGGGTTATGATTATGAAGATATGAAGCGTGATAACGTTGCATATCCGGTGGCTACAATGGATTTAAAATTTATAAAACCGTGCGTGTTTAATCAAAAATTAAGAGTGGTAACCTCCATTGAAGAAATTGAACCTTCATTGATTATGAAATACACAATCTATGATGATGAAACCGGCGAAAAGCTATTCAAAGCCAAAAGCATGCAGATATGCATAAATAAAACAACAAACGAAAGTATTTATTCCGCACCGGAAGGTTTGAAAGAAAAGCTTGCTTGTTGTAATGTATAAGTATGAAAAAATTACTTATACTTACCATCATAATTTTGTCGGGAGCAGGCTGTGCTTTTGCAGACATATTTTCACATCCGGCAAAGGTTGAAACAATTCAAATTCCGCAGTTTCAAAATGTTTCATGTAAGTTTTCGCAAACAAGAACCATCCCGCAGTCAAATGTAGAAATAGAATCCGGCGGGGAGTTTCAATACATAAAAGATAAAGGCGTAATCTTTGAAACAAAGTTTCCGGTTCAAATGACAACAAATTATACAACTGACGAAAACAAACGTATGAGCAGTATTATAGCTGCAATAAACAATAAAGATTACTCCTACTTAAACAAGAATTTCAACATGTTTTATGAAAAAAATGCACAAATTTGGACTGTTGCCCTTAAACCGAAAGCCGATTCTAAAATCAGTCCGCATATATCATCAATAGTTATTCAAGGACAGACGTACATAAACAAGCTGGATATTAACACGGTAAAAAATGGAAGTACAAAAATTAATTTCACAGAATGCAGATAAGATAAAAAAACTGCTCAGAATTATATTCATTTTATTCTTTCTTATAGCAGGGCTTTACGTAATGATTCACCCTGCAAAAACACAGACAAATATTTTAAATGCTGTTTTTTCCGAAAATTATGAAGACAGCACGGTTGTAAAACTGAGCGGGAGATATTCGTCAAAAATAAACGTTATGGCAGAATCAGATGACGCGGAAAAAAGCTCTCAGACTATTGACAAATTCTACGAGATGACAGATAAAAATATATTCACCGTCAAAGAAATGAATATCAACAAAATGCTTGATACATACAAGAAATATCAGTACAATCTGCTTTCTTCAAAGAATATAAAACGTCTTGAGAATAATTTTTACGAATCAGTAACGGCAGAAAGCCTTGAAAATTTATACAATCCGCTCGGGATAACACTTTTACCGCTGGATGAAGACCCGTTTATGCTGTTTACGGATTACATCAAATCACTTTCAACAGGCAGCGGAGATTATTCATTAATAAATTACAATGATAAATATTACAGCGTTCTAACACTGGAAATAAATCCGGATACGGCACTTTCTCCGACAAAAATCAACGGAGAAATAAAAAAGCTTATAAAACAGCAAAAAAAATTGTCAGTTGACGGTGTGAAAGTTTATCTCACGGGAACTCCGATACATTCATATTACGCAAGCTCCCGCTCAATGCTGGAAATTAATATTATATGTATATTATCAGCAGTATTTTTATTTGCCCTGTTCAGGTATTATTTTTCAAATATAAAACTAATAATTCCAACAGCAATCAGCATAAGCCTCGGAATTCTTCTGGGATATATTGTATGCTCTTTGATTTTTCACTCAATTCATGTTTTAACATTTGTTTTTTCAACAACCCTAATCGGAATTTGCATTGATTATTCGCTCCACTATTATATAGAAAAAGATTTGTCAAAAATCTTTAAAAGTCTTACGGTAAGTATGCTTACAACAGTGAGTGCATTTGCGGTTCTATTGTTTTCAGGAGTCGAACTTTTAAAACAGATAGCCGTATTTACAATGACCGGACTTTTCAGTGTATATCTTATGGTTGTTCTTTTTTATCCGCTGCTGAAAATCAAAACAGAAGAAAGAACCATAAACTTCTCACTTTCAGATAAAGCAAAAAAAATTCTTTTGTATTCGGTTATTGCTGTTGCATTTTGCGGATTGTTCTTCATCAGGTTTAATGACGACATCAAAGATATGTATGTACCGTCAAAAAAACTTGCCGGTGCCGAAAAGTTATTTAAAAATGTTACCGGAAACAACTCAAAAATCACGTTTGCGGTGGTGAACGGAGATACATTTCAGGAACTTCTGGAAAACGAAGAAAAACTTACAAACGAAATTAAATTTACAAAATTTCAGGCCCTAAGCAAATACCTTCCGTCACATAAACAACAGGCAAGAAACAGAGAATTGAGAAAAAATCTCTACACTAATGAACTTAAAAACTATTCTGTATTTTTAACACCGGCACAGGTAAGCAAACTGTTGAATGAAACATACCCTGAAGATTATCTGGATTTTGATATTGAAAACTCCGTTTTTTCAGAATTTCTTCTTGATAAAAACACTTCACTCGTTATTCTTTATGATATAAAAGAACCCCAGACAATAATAGATAACGGCTATAAATATATAGATGTACAAAAGACAATTTCCGAAAGAATCAAGACCTGCAGAAAAAATTGTCTTACAATGATTATACCGGTTTTTGCTATATTGTTTATTCTGTTATCAGCAATATATAAACCGAAAAACACTCTGAAAATATTGACTCCGTCCCTGCTGGCTTCCACCTTTTCAATAGGAATATTAAGCCTTTTCAAAGTTGAAATAAATTTATTTCACGTACTTGCAATATTTTTGATAATAGGTTTCGGGCTGGATTATTCGGTATTCAAAGCCGGCGGAATAAAAGGCTCTAAAGATGCCGTCTTGCTTTCATGCCTCACAACAATATTTTCATTCCTGCTTCTTGCTCTCACAAACTTCAAACTCATAAGTTCACTTGGTTTGATATTAAGTATCGGTTTGAGCGTATCCTATCTGACAAGCCTTATTTTTGAATATAACAAGGAGCCTTCCGAATGAAATGGTATCAGGTAAAAGAACAGGCGGCAGGCATTAAAAGACTTTTTTTCCTATATTATGTTCATAAAGCCTTCGGGAGAAACGCCGTAAAATTTCTTGTTTATTTCATTACACTTTTTGCATTTTTCGGTGCAAAACAGATAAGAAAATGTTCTGCAAAATACCTTGAAATCATAGAGATAAAACCTTCATTATTTAATCAATACAGGCATTTTCTGGAATATTCAATGTGCCTGCTTGACAAAATGGAGATATTTTCGGGGAGATTTGACACCTCAAGAATTTCTTTTGCAGATGAAAACGACAGAAAACAACTTGAATCCGATTATGGTAAAGGAATATTTTTTATCTGTTCACATCTGGGGAATATTGAAGTTATGAGAGCTTTGCTTAACGAAAATTCCGGCAGGAAAGTTAATATATTCCTTGCAAAAGACCAGTGCAAAATATTTAACGATTTTATAAAAGCAATAAGTGTTAAACAGACTGCCGAAACATATGCGGTAGAAGATATCGGAATGGATACATCAATATCAATGAAAGATAAAACCGCAAACGGTGAAATTATTGTAATAGCAGGCGACAGAACAAGCAAAACCTCACGCAACTTCAAAACAAAACTCTTTGGCAGAGAAGTTGAAATGCCGCTCGGGGCATTTAAATTCGCACAACTTATGGAAGTTCCGGTTTATTTTATCTGTGTGATAAAATCTCCTGACGAAACCTACAAAATTCATCTGAAAAAATTCATTCCGACGCATAACGATTCTACCTTAATTTCTGCGATGCAAAAGGAATACGTAGAATTTCTTGAAGAAAAAACATTATCAGCCCCGTTCCAATTTTTCCATTTTTACGATATGTTTAATTAAAGTAAAATTTTGTAAACAAATAGAGCGGATTCTGACAAAAAAAATTTTGTACGCTTTTTAAAGCTAAAAACGGGAACGGATAGATTATGAAAGTAAATTTATATATAAATCAGCCTGTCTTTAAAGGCAGACGGGAAGACAGGAATACTGTTTCTCAACTCAAAAACAATAATAACTACGCACTTAACGAACCGAATCAACGAAAAATCAATCAGGCAATAGAAAATCTTGCAAATTATCCGGGTGAAGAAAATCTGGATTTTATACTTGATGTTGCAGACAACCTTAAATACGGCACAAATATTGAAACAGGCAAGCAGGTAAAAAATGACTGGAAAAACAAATTAAAAAATGCTGCAGAAAATTCTCTGGCTCATTCAAACCCGATTTTAGAAGAAAAATACCGCCCGCAAATAGAAAGAATTTTTAATACAAAAAAATCACTGACAGAAGATGAAAAATCTATCCTTGCTTATAAAAATTCAATTCTGGAAAAAACTGATTTAGATGCCCTGAAAGAAACTACCGATGAAAATATCCGTTCACTTGAAAGAAACATGGATTATTTTGTTATTTCAACGGAAATCCCTATTGAGCAGAAACTCTATGTTCTGAAACGTTTGGATTATTTTATGGGGCCTGATTACAACATAAATCCGCAGTTAAAAGACAAGAAAACCCAAATTCTTGCGGAAATGATGAACGACCTTACAATCAATACCAAAGAATCAAAAATCCCGAATATCAAAGCCATCAACCAGAAAAATCACGGTATGTGTGCCGCAATTTCCATAACAAGAAAAGCCATAGCCTACGAAGACAAACCCAATTATGTAGATTCGCTTCTATCGGAACTTGATGACACTGATAAAGTAATGATTTATGACAGATTTAATCTTGGTTCCGGCAAACGCATTCCTGTTCAAAAAGTATATCTTGATTATGATTATGCACAGGCAAAAGGTTATCGTATTGTTGATGCCGCAGCTACACAGTGGATGAATATCGCTAATATGTACGGCATTAACAATGAAAATATGGAAGAATACAACCCGTTTGACAAGAATAATTTTGATGCACTTCAGGATGCACATTTTAACCAGAATTTTGAAAATCAGGAACTTATGAAAAAACAGTGCAATTATCAGGCACTGTTAAAAGCACAGGATGCAATCGGAACTTACAAATCCGTACTCCTGAAACGGGAAACAATACAACAAGAAAACCATTCAAAATTATTCCAAAATATTGAACTTAATTCAAAATATCATAATTCCATAAAAAATGAATTAAAAAATATTCTGCCTGATATGGAAAAAGCGGAAGTGAACACCCTTCTTTCAAAGTTAATTTCACTGGAGAAAAATTTTTCCGATGAAATCGATAAAGAACCGTTCCACCTTCGTCAATACTGCTTTATTCCGAACGAAGAAGATTCACAGAAAGTAAAAAAAGTTAAACAATATCTGATTGATAATACCTGTGCTACAGATGATGCAGCACTCAACAAAGCGGCAAAAAACATCGCGGAATTGATAGAAGAGTCGTATAAACTTTCAGAAAAAATTAAACCGGCAAGTTTATTATCAAAAAAAATTGCGACCGCAAGACTTGCTTATGAAGCGGAAGCCGCCTACAGAGCAAGCATACTTGTCGGATTTGGCGAACCCGACGTTTTGACGGATAAACTTATTAAATACAATATTCCTGACAGAGAAACCCGAATTTCAGAAGGTATTGACAAACTGATTAATCTTGTTGAAACCGGAAACAGTCCTGAACTTACAGAACACCTTTCAAAACTTTTCCAATTTGAAAACCCTGATAAAACGGAAGTTCTCAATGCATTGAATGCTGTCAAGGCAAATTACGAAAGCAATATGACTGCACTGCTTGATGAATTATACCGCAGATTGGGGCTTGGCAGCAGGAAAGAGTGCCTGCTTGACGAAATTCAAGTTTCCAAAAATGAAATCAAAGCCGGTAAAAAAGCAGAACAGTCAAAGGTTGCAGAATGTCTTGGAATCAATGATGCAAAAAAAGATGTTTTGAAAGCACTGGAACATTTTGAAAAACAATTATCAGACCCTGACTGCGACGAAAAAACATATATTGACATCATGAATAAAGCAGGATACAAAAACCAGACAGATTTGTTTATAACGAGATACCAGGCAGTTCTTTCAACAATTACAAATCCGAACGATTCCGATTATGAGGAAAACAACAAAATATTGAGAGAAATAAACGATCTGGATGAAAATGCCACAGCTGATGATATGCTGAATTTGTTCAGAGCAATCGGTGAAACTTTCAACGGAGTTTCGCAGGATATTGAAATCGCCGCAAATATAATAAATTCATGCCGCACAGCTGAATCTAATTTGCTTTCATCAAATGATTTAAAAAACAAACTTCCTGTAATCGAAGCGAAAGATATTCTTATTTCACAAATGGAAAAACGCGGTGAACTTATACCGGAATCTGAAATGAGAAAATTACAGGACAGATTTACAAAAATCGACAAAATTCGTTCGCAGGATGAATTTTCAAGCCGTCAGGGAAAAATTTCCGACCCTTCTTTGTACAAATTAACGGAAAGCGAAAAAAATTCCATCAAAAATATAAACAAAAAACTGAATAAAATGTATTCTGA
>JADIND010000033.1 GCA_017694215.1 Candidatus Scatousia excrementipullorum
ATGTCACAAACGAGATATAAAAGTTATGTTCGATTTACCGAGCTGTGCTTCTTATGAACTATTTTTAAAACATCCTGAATGGATGGCTATGGAACGTGACGGACTGGCAAAAACCCCGCAGGGGTGGAACGATATAAGAATGTTCCAGCCTTGGGAGGATGAAGGCAAAAGAACTCTTAATCCAAAATTACTTGAATTGCACAAACAATTTATTGATATGTGTATTGATTTGGGTGTTGATGGTATAAGAGCTGATGTAGCAAGGGCTAAACCTGTAGAATTCTGGGATGTTCTGATTCCGTATTCCAGAATGCGAGATCCTGAATTCGCATGGCTTGCTGAAACTTATACCTATGAAGATGCTTCTCCGCAGGCAAATATGCCTTATGACAGACCGGAAGACTCTTTAAGAGCAGGTTTTGATATGATTTACGGACAGTATCACATTTTCCACGAGTGGCCTAATGCAAAAACTTTGATGGATTATGTGAAAGAAAATCTGGATATGTCATACAGATTAAATCCTGGTAAATCTCTGATAGGTTCATTCGCTACTCATGATGATATTTCACCTATGTTCCACGGAGGAGCTGATTACTGCAAGATGACAGCAGCACTTCAGTCAGGGCTTCCTATGGTGAATATGTATCAGGTTGACGGGTTCCAGACAGGAGATGATTATACATATGATTGGGCTGGGAAATATAATCAGGTTACGCAGACTGATAGTCATATAATGACAGTTCATGAAGGGAAATTGGATTTGTTTAACCTTTCAAGAAAACCGGGCGGAGATGATGAATCCATAAGAACATTTTTACGTGCGGTGAACCATTTGAAAAGTGAAAATGCTGATATTCTGGGACCAAAGGGTACTTTTATTGAACTTGATAAAGAGGGAGATAAAAATGACCAGATTATCACTTTTGCCCGTCATTATCAGGGAAGAACTCTGCTGTGGGTTGTTAACAAGAATGTTAATCGTGCGGTTGCCTGCAAAATAAAAATTCCTACCTTAAAAGCTGATCAAAAACTTGACAATATGCTGCCTTCTTACGGGCATGAAAGTATATTCCAGCCTGTTGACGGTGAATTGAGAGTTGATGTAGGACCTGCAAGAGCTCATGTCTTTGAAATTGATACTCCTAATATTGAAAATTATACAAGAAAAGTCTATAAACAAAATTGGAACTAATTTGGCACACATTAAATAAACGGAAAATTACGCGGCTCACTTATAAGCGGCGTATTTTTTCGTTTATTTTTAAATATTGGCTTTTTTAAGGATTTTTAGTATAATACTGTCTATGAAGAGAATTTTATTTTTTGTAACTTTATTATCCGTTTTAGTATTGAATGTTCCGCAGTATGCTCAAGCCGGAATTATTGCTGATTACAAAGCGAGAGTCAGTGAATCCAGACAGATTAAAAATACTGAAAAAGAAATCCGAGAGGTATTTAAAACACAGGATAAATATACGAACAGTTACGATTTTGACGGGTTATACAGACTTTATTCCGACGATTTCATGAATTGTGACGGATATAATAAAGAAGTTTATTTTAAATTAATTAAAGAAACGTGGGAAACTTATCCGGAAATAACTTATCAGACGGAAATTGTGAATGTGAATGTCACATCAAATTTTGCAACTGTTGAAACCTTTGAAACTGCATTTGCAGTGACAGAAGAAGACAGCGAATACATAAGTGCAGTTGGGGAACTTCGCTCGGAAGCTCACTGCATTTATCATTTAAAAAGAGATAAAGGCCGTTGGCTGATTTCCGGAGAAGATATTCTCGATGAGCGTTCTTCATTAAAATATGGAGATGCAAGATTTATCAAAATGGAATTGAATGCACCGACATTAATAGGGGCAGGGCAGGATTATTCAGCAGAGTTAAAAGTTGATATGCCGGCAGACCAGATAGTTATAGCATCTATTGCAAGCGAAAAGATTATTCAGCCTGTAGAGCCGGCTCCGGAAAGATACAGAAAACTTCCGTCCGATCAGATTTTGGAAAGACTTTTTGTTGCAAACAAAGATAATGTAAATGAATACAGTATTGCATCTGTCGGTGTTACGAGAACTGAGCCTCTGGATGAAGAAAATGTAAAAGTTTATATGAATGGACTTGCGTTTTTAATGACGAGGGTTAACGTTGTACCTAAGAATAATTTTATAAAAATGGATGAAAAACCTGCAGTAAAGGATGTCAAAGGTGGAGAAACTAAGTAAGATAGTATATTTTATTGTTTGTTTTGTGTTTTTTCTGATTTCAGATTTATATCTGTCAAATCAAATAATAAGAAGTATATCTGACGGACTTACTCTTTCAAATCCTGTATTCCGGCTTAATTTCGTAAAAAATACCGGGGCCGCCTTCAGTTTATTACCGAATGCGAGAGAATTTCTTATAATTCTTTCTGTTGTTGCTATTACTTTGTTTTTTGTATATGTATACAATCATATAAAATCAATTTCGTTAAAAACAGTATTTACTATTTCATTTTTATGTGCGGGGATTGCTGGTAATCTTCATGAACGTATTGTTTACGGATATGTGAGAGATTTTTTTGAAATTACCTGTTTTAATTTTCCTGTTTTTAATATTTCCGATATTATGATAAGTATCGGGGTTTTGTTCCTTATTGTGTTAATTCTTGCAAAGAAAACGGCTTAGCTTATGAATGTTATTATTGATGAGAATGATGCGGGAATAAGGTTAGACAGTTTTCTGACCGGAATTTTGAATGGTTTTTCTCGTTCTAAAATTCAAAATTTTATAAAGACCGGCAGCATTGTTGTAAATGGTGAAGTGAAAAAGTCTTCATATATCTTGAGGGAAAATGATGTTGCTGAAATTAATATTCCGGATGAGCAGGAAGCTAGAATTCAGCCGCAGAATATTTCTCTTGATATTGTGTATGAGGATGAAAATATGCTGGTTGTGAACAAGCCTTCCGGAATGCTGACGCATCCGACTGCAGCAGAGAAAGAAAATACTCTGGTAAATGCTCTTTTATTTAAATTCGGTGATAATCTTTCTGATATAAACGGAGAATTCCGCAGAGGAATTTTGCACAGATTGGACAGAAATACTTCAGGTCTTTTAATGGTTGCGAAGAACAATCAGGCTCACGAATTTCTGGCATCACAGATTAAAAATCATACAATTACAAAGAAATACAGAGCCGTATTAAAAGGGAATTATCCTTTAGATGAAGAGGTTATAGACCTGCCTGTAGGCAGACATCCCAATCAACCGCATAAGATGATGGTGCGAGAAGACGGAAAGCCGAGCAAAACAATTTTGAAAGTATTGAAGCGTTTTGGGGATGCTACTTATGTTGAACTTACACTTATAACAGGACGAACTCATCAGATAAGAGTACATACAAGTTATAAAAAATTCCCTGTTTATAACGATACACTCTACGGAGCAGGTAAAGGAAAAGTTAATACTGAAGAGCAGGTGTTACAATCTTATTATTTAAGGTTTACAAAACCGTTTTCTGATGAGATAATAGAATTACAAATCGAGCCTGATGAAAAACTTCAAAAGGTTTTGAAATACTTTGAAAGCAGGGCAAAATGAATAATAAATCCATAATTCAAATACTGGCATTTTTAGCGGCACTTGCTGTAATTTATGTTGCAATTTTAAATGTAGCAAGTTCCGTTACGTTACAGGTCTGGGGACCTGGTGTGGATGAAGTATCTGGTGTAGTTACGCATGCGACCAAAAATGTGAATATTGCTTTATTTACATTTGTAACCTTCGGTATTGGATTGTTTGTCGGAATAGCTTTATTTATGCCTTTTTATTCGGCACAAGAGGATAAATTGAATGCCTATCGCCGTGAATTGGAAAAAAGCTCGGTTAAAACCGATGCCAGTACATCGGAAGTAAAAGTTTTGCAGGCAAAAATAGAAGTTTTGGAAAAAGCATTAAAGGATGCTTTAAACGGTTAGTATTTTAATAAAAGGAGAGTAAATAATGGGAAACGTTGTACAGACAGGCTTTTCCGGGGGGGGCAAGGTAATTTAAGCTCTCCGCTTGAGTTTTTTGGTGGTTTAGAAAGTGTAGAATCTGAAAGCCTCCTTACAAAAGGGGGCAAAACTTTAGCCTCCCTTGGTAATGGAGGTGGTACGAATGTGCCGGAGGGTTTAAGAAAGTTTACCCTCACCCGAATTGCTAAATTCACAAAGTTCATTAAGCAATTCAACCCTCTCACAAAGAGAGAGGGTAAAGAGTTAGGTTATACTAAATTTTATACAGTATTAACCCCTCACCCTAGCCCTCGCCCATTGCGGGAGAGGGAAAACCAAGCCTCCCTTGGTAAGGGAGGTGGCACGGAAGTGCCGGAGGGTTTA
>JADIND010000034.1 GCA_017694215.1 Candidatus Scatousia excrementipullorum
GTTGTATAAGTATTCATATTGCATGCAGGCTGTGGAGTTTTTAAATCAGGATATTTTTCCGTACTGATTCTTTTTCCTAAGATTTTTAAAACGGTATACTTTTTGTTGTAGGATGTTATTGAAAAAATGTATTTCAAAGTATATTTAATACGTTCAAGTATAATAAAAATATCATCATTAGAAGTTATCCGCATTATATTAACCAGTTTGGAAAAATATGCACTTCTTTGTATTAAGAAATCAATATAGCTTTTTCCGCGGCATTTATTCGTTTGAAAGAATGTATTTAGAAGTAATGCGGGCTGTCTTTTTAAAAAAGTATGCAGACCCGGGGCTTTCTTTTTCGGTTTTGGAATAAGATGCAGCGGGATATCTTTGTATGGAGATTTTAAATAGTACTCATACCATGTCATGCTAAATGGAAGATCGTTGTATCGCCACGGTTTTAACGAGCCGGTATAATGAAAAATCACAGGCGAATTTAAAGCTTCGTCAATTTCTTTTTCCATAAATAATAATTCTGTATTTTTTTTACTTTTATAAATAGGGTAATCTGTATAGGTAACATTATACTTACTTGGTAAAAGTTTTACTCTGCCATAGCAAACAATATTAAATATGTGCTGGTCAACCGAATCATCAAATTTTCCGATTAATGCTTCCAGGCTTTTGCGTAAATTATTCTCACGCATAAGTTTCAAATTCATTAAAAGAACACCTGCGTTAAAGTATGTTGACATGTCTTTTAATTTGATTTGTTTATAAAATGTTTTTCGTTCAAGATAATGATAGAAACTTAAAACCGCACCTAAATAGTTATTATCAAGGTTTATATTGTATAAAGATGACAAATCTTCATTTACAATAACATCGGTATCAATATACAAAATTTTATCATATTGAGGAAGCAAATCCGGTATCAAAAATTTAAAAAGAGATGCATTTGAAACATACTTGTGCCGGCATACTTTGTCATTGTAACAAGTCCCGGCATCAATTATTTTTATTGAGCAGTTATTATATTGTTTTGTAATGGAGAGAATTTTTTCATTATCTGCTTGTGCAACATCAGAACCTACAATACAATAGAAATCATAAAAAATACCCTTGTTTGCATTTTCCAGCACGGAAATTATAGCAACGGCAACCGAAAAACAATAGTCTTTATCCGTTACAAAGCAAACCGGTATGTGTGTACTGAAATTATCCATATGAAAAAATTAACATAAAAGCAGTATAAAAAAAAGAGGCTGTGTCTAGCCTCTTTTTTATGCAAGTCCTAAAACTTTTTTATACCAGCTGAAGGTTTCAAGTTCAAGCCCGTTGAAAGTAGTTTTAAGGCATTGTTTTTTTAGATAATTTTCAAATTCGTCATTAAATTTTGATTTAGATTTTTTTGTTTCAGTTTTTGTCATTGTTTTCATAGACCGTACTCCTTTACCATTAAAATTACACACCCCTATATTATTCTAGCATTATAACGTGTTCTTGACATAAATTCTACTACCTAAAAGTATTAATTTTCGGACATTCACGGCTGGAGCCTTCCTCTGGGAGTAAATTTTTGTTAAGTGCTTTTGTTTTATTAATAATAGCATGTTATTAGAGATAAGACATCAGTTTGCAGGGTCTTTTGGAAGGATAAAAATGTTTATTTAATTTTTTTATGTTATATTATCCGTATGAAGTTAATCGGTGAAAATATTCATATCATATCCAGGAAGGTTCAACAGGCTCTTCTTGAAAAAGATGAAAATTATATAGTAAATCTTATTAACATTCAAAAAAATATGGACTATGCCGATCTTAACGCCGGCCCTGCAAAAGGTAGTTTTGCAGGTATTCTTGAGTGGCTTACGGAACTGGTTCAGCAAAATTCAGCTCTCGGAATTTCTCTCGACACAACAAATACGGAAGAAATGGCAAATGCACTCAAGTTTTGCAAAAATCCGCAGGATGTTTTTTTGAACAGTACCAGTAAAGATGAACCAAGAATTGAAAAAGTTACAAACCTCGCGGCAGAATATAACAGTAATATCATTGCACTTACTTTGAGCAAAGAAACAGGTATTCCAAAAACTGCCGATGGCAGGCTTGAAATTGCATTTGAAATTTACGAAAAATGTGTTGAAAAAGGTATTGAAAACGAAAAAATTTATTTTGATCCTCTAATTTTGCCTGTGTGTGTTGAGCAAACACAGGCTGTTGAAGCATTAAACACAATAAAAATGATTAAGGAAAGCTTTGACCCGCCGGTTAAAACGGTTATCGGGCTTTCAAATATCTCAAACGGTTCGCCTGCAGATTTAAGACCGCTTATTAACAGAGTTTTTGCTGTGCTTGCATTCGGGGCAGGTTTGGATGCGGCTATTATTGATGCAAAAGATACGGAACTTGGCAGGGTTTTAAGAATGCTTGAAAAATCAAAAACCGAAAAAGAAATTGATAAATTATATCTGGATATCGCCGATGTTATTTCAAATTTTGGTGAAATAGAAGATATAAAATATAATGCAGGAGATGAAGAACAGACATTAGTATTTAAGACTGCGAACATACTTCTCGGTAAAAAAATTTATTCCCACAGCTTTACACAAATATAATTTTTTGTTAAAATACTGGTGTATAGAAAGTTGTTAGGAGTAAGATTATTAATAAGAAGATTATCATATCAGCATTGGTTTTATGCAGTATGTCAGCCCTATCCGTTCAGGCAGCTATGACTCCTGAAGCAAATGCTTTGTATCAGCAGGCCTGTACTCTTGAATATCAGCATGATACTCAGGGGGCTGTCGCAAAACTTCTTGAAGCAATAAAGCTTGCGGGTGATGAAGCCATGCTTTATACAAAATTGGCAGGAATTTATACTGATACGGATGAATACGATAAGGCGGTAGAAGCTTATAAAAAAGTAATTCAATTACGTCCTAATGATGCTTTTGTTTATATAAGCCTCGGTAATATTTATGAAACACAGAGTAAATATAAGGATGCTCTGAATGCTTACAATGAAGCTTTGCAAATCTTTCCGGAATACAAATATAATTATTTGAACATTGCCAATGTCCAGTATCAAATGGGCAAATACAAGGATGCTATAGAAAATTATAATTTATTTTTATCAACTTATTCACAGCATACTGATGCAAGAAAAAGCCTTGCTAATTCTTACCTTGCCGACGGAAATTATGAAAACGCAGCGGTTGAATATGAAAAACTTTATATGAAAAATATGCAGAGTTTTGATAATTTTTCAAATTACGGTTTAGCACTGTTTAAAACGAAGAATTATGAAAAGGCAGCAGAAATTTTGGAATGTGCTATAGAAAGAAATCCTGAAAATACGCTGGATCATGTAAGACTTGCTCTTGCATATCAGGAACTTGAAAAAAATGAACTGGCTCAGGCTCAGTTTAAAGTCGTATTTGAACAGAATCCGGAATTGCAGTCTTTGAGACTGGATTATGGTAACCTGCTGGCTGATATGGGCAGAAATACAGAAGCTCTTGAACAATATAATTCGTATAAGGCAAGTTATCCTAACGACGGAAGAGTATATCAAAATTTGGGTATCATTTATAAAAGATTAAAAAATTATGATATGGCGATATCAAATTTTGAGAAAGCTGTATCAATGAATGCCGCAAATACGGATGCAAAAAAAGATTTGGCCGTTTGCTATCATATTCAAAAAGATTATAATAACGCAATAAAGTATTATGATGAAGTCTTGGCGGTGGATTCAGGCGATTACGATGCAAAATTAAATAAAGCGATTGCACTTCAGGCTGTTCATAAGTACGAAGACGCGATTAATTTGTATAATGAAGTAATTGCGATGAGACCGAGTGATATTGCACAGAATAACTTGACGGAAGCTTTTGTATCTCAGGGGCTTGAGGATTTGAGAATTCATAATTATTCTAAAGCTACAGAAGAATTTATAAAGGCTATATCACGCGGAACTAAAGACAGTGCTGCATATTTCGGGTTGGCACAGGCATACAGAGCCTGCGGTGTTAATGACAAAGCTTCTGAATACTATGAAAAAGCAATAGCAATGGCTCCGGACAAAACGGCTTACAGCGATGAATTTGCACAATTTATATCGGAAGTGAATGCCGCAAAAGCACAGCAAACCGTCACTGATTCTGCAGAACAAAACGGACAATCCGATGAGCTTGATGAGATTACGTTATCTCTTGATGATGATTCAAAAACTTCCGCAAAAGTCGTGCATCCTGTTGTGACAGAACTTTTGCAGCCGGCGGATAAAACTTCGGAAATAACCTCTGCGGTTTCCAAAAAAACTTCAGAGGCTGCTGAAATAACCTCTGCAGCAATAACTGCCGCAACAACAGGTACTGTAAGTTCAGTCAAAGCCGCTGATGATGAAAAAGCAGAATCCGCTGAAAAAGTTCAGCCGGTTCAAGACAGTGAAAAAATAACGCAGCAAGAACAGACTGCTGCCCAAACGCCGATTAAATCAACGGAAAAAATTCCAGAAACACCTGCTGCTGTTCAAAAAACTCCTGCCGCTGAAACAACTACGGCACTTGAAACTTCGCAGGAAATTAATCCAGCCGCCGAACTTGAAAAAAGTAAAAGCCTTATAGCGATTGCTGATGAAAGTTATAAAAAGAAAAAATACGAAGATTCTATAAAAAATTACAAAGAAGCGTTGAAAATTAATCCGAGTGATGAGGTTACACTTTTAAAAATCGGCAATGTTTACAAGATTAAAAATGATGATGCCAATGCAATTAATTTTTATAAGAAAGCAATATTTGTAAACCCTGTGTATGCGGATGGCTGGTTCAATCTCGGGCTGGTATATGCCGGTCAGAAAAAGGTTGAAGACAGCAAAAATTGTTTCAATAAAGTTATTTCTATAAATCCGGAATACGCTTACGCTTACTATGCTCTAGGTCTGGCTTACGAATCCGAAAAAAATACCGCAGAGGCATTAAAGAATTACGAACTGTTTGTTAAATACGGAAAAGATTCCAAAGTCGTAAATCAGGTAAAAGACAAGATTAAGAATATGACGAAATGAAAAAGTTTTTAGCAGCGATATCGATTATATTTTTAATGCTTATTATGACGGCTTGTGATACTGACAAGGCTGCTATCCTTTTTAACAGGGATCCTATTAATGAAGAAACTGTTTTAAATAACACGACCATATTTGAGCGTAACGAGAGAATTTATTATCTGATTTTAATGCCGAAAACTGTGCATTCAAGATACATTTACATTCAGGTAATTAAAAAAGATAATGACTATGCCCAATTCGGTTATAAATTATACTGGGCAAATACATTCAGGTTAAAAGATGAGCAGGTAAATTATTACAACGACTATCTTGTCCTGAATGAATCAGGTGCATATATTATGAAAGTATACTCAAAAGACAATCCGCGGCAGGTTCTGACTCAGGCTCAATTTTTCGTAAGATAATTTTGTGACATGCATAAAAAAGAGCCCGAAGGCTCTTTTTTTTATTTCTATGTATCAATATTTGTTGCATAAACCGCATTAGCTTCAATAAAGTCCCTGCGGGGTTCGACTTTATCTCCCATTAATATGTCAAACAACTGGTCGCAAAGCATTGCATCTTCTATACTTACTTTAAGCAATGTTCTTGTTGACGGATCCATTGTTGTTTCCCAGAGCTGCTGCGGCATCATTTCGCCTAACCCTTTGAAACGCTGAATAGTCATACCTTTTTGACCTCTGTCATCAATAATTTTTTGTAATTTTTCAAACGAATTAATTTCAAACTGTTCCGTATCTGTTTCAAGAAGAAGTCCGTCTGATTCTTCAATTAGGAAATCTCTGATTAGAGGATAAGATGTTTTTAATCTCTTGTATTCGGAACTCTTGATGATGTTCTGTGTGAGAATTACATATTCTTCTTCATTTGTATTTAACTGGATTGAATATTTTGCGTTTTCCGGAGTATATTTCAATGAAGCAACGTAATTAGCTGCATCATGAATATTATAATTTTCCGCGTGATCTTTCAGGTAATGATTCAGGTATGCAATAATTTCGTTCATTTTTGCCTGATCTTCAAAGTCTTCCGGAGTTATGCCGGAACGTACAAGCCCTCTTAACACAACCGCAGGGAACAGGTTCAAAATAGGGTTGTTGTAAGAATTGTAGAAGGTTGACATATTTTTAATCAATTCCAAAAGTTCTTCGCCTGTTTTTACTTTTGATTTAGCTTTATCTGAAAGACTCAATGACTTGATACCGCGTTCCTTTAACATTTTATCTAGTGCATGTTCATCGTACAGGTATTCAATCTGCTTGCCTATTGTAACTTTGAACAGCGGCGGCTGTGCAATATAGACATAACCGTTTTCAATTAAAGGTTTTGCATAACGGAAGAAGAATGTCAGAAGTAATGTTCTGATATGTGCTCCGTCAACATCAGCATCTGTCATGATAATAATTTTGTGGTATCGGAGTTTTTCAATATCAACATCATCTTCATTTTTCGAGATATTAATGCCGAAAGCCTGAACCATTGATTGAATTTCGTTATTAGCATAAATTTTGTCGAGTCTGGCTTTTTCAACGTTAAGAATTTTACCTCTCAACGGCAAAATAGCCTGAAACATTCTGTTTCTGCCCTGTTTAGCAGAACCTCCTGCGGAATCACCCTCAACGATATAGATTTCGCATTTTTCAGGTTCTCTGTTTGAGCAGTCTGCAAGTTTACCCGGAAGTGTGGAATTTTCAAGAACAGATTTTCTTCTGGTTAATTCTCTTGCACGTCTTGCGGCTTCTCTTGCACGCTGAGCCTGAAGAGTTTTTTCTAAGATAGTTTTTGCAATTTTCGGGTTAAACTCCAGCCATTCCTGTAATTTTTCTTTAACGGCATCCTGAACGGCTCCCATAGCTTCCTGCGAACCTAATTTTTCTTTAGTCTGCCCTTCAAATTCCGGATTAGGAATTTTGACTGAAACTATTGCCGTTAAACCTTCTCTTACGTCTTCACCCGATAGGTTCTGGTCTGAATCTTTAAGAATATTATTTTTTCTCGCATAATCGTTAAATACACGGGTGATAGAGTTTCTGAAACCTGTTAAGTGTGTTCCGCCTGAATGAGTATTAATGTTGTTTGCAAAAGAAAGAACACTTTCGTTATAAGCGTCGGTATATTGCATTGCAACTTCAACCTGCATATTATCAACAACTTTATCAATATAAATAGGCTTGTCATGGAGAACTGTTTTGTTTTTGTTCAGAAATTCAACATAACTTCCGATACCGCCTTCATAGTGGAATGTTTCTTCACTACCTGTTGCATCAACGTGGAAAATTATTTTCAAACCTTTGTTCAGGAATGCCATTTCACGTAATCTGTTTGCAATAACATCACAGTCGATTTCTGTTGTTTCTGTGAATATTTCAGGATCAGGCCAGAATGTTGTTTTAGTCCCTGTTTTATCGGTAGGTGCAACTTTTTCAACTGGAGAAAGCGGCTCGCCTCTCATATATTCCTGTCTCCAAACAAAGCCCTGTCTTGAAACTTCTACTATATATTTTTCGGAAAGAGCATTAACAACAGACGCACCAACACCGTGCAATCCTCCGGATACTTTATATCCGCCGTCGCCGAATTTCCCGCCTGCGTGCAGAACCGTGTGAACAATTTCCAGTGCTGATTTACCTGTTTCCGGTTTAATATCAACAGGAATGCCGCGGCCGTTATCTTCTACGGTAACGCTGTTATCTTTGTGAACGGTAACGTGAATATCCGTACAAAAACCGGCAAGGGATTCATCGATTGAGTTATCAACGATTTCGTAAATACAGTGGTGAAGACCTCGTTGTGAAGTTGAACCGATATACATACCCGGTCTCATTCTTACAGCCTCAAGTCCTTCCAGAACTCGAATATTGCTAGCGTCGTAACTTGCCGAGGTTTTGGTTTCTATAGCTTCATTATTGTCAGGAATATCAACTACTTCAACCTTTTCAACCTGAGTAGTTACATTTTGTGTATCTTCAGCCATTTATATAATTCTCCCCTTATTAAAGTCTTTTACTATACCAGAATTATAGCATAAACAAAACATTTTGACCAATTTGTGACGAAATTGTTAAACAGTATAGTTATTTACAAATTTTCAAGTGCGGCAATTTTCATTGTTTTGAAGTCAGGAGTTTTGCCAAGCCATATTTCCTGAGCTGCTATTGCCTGATAAATAAACATATCAAGTCCGTTTATAGTATTCAATCCGATATTTTCCGCAAGTTTTAAGAGTACGGTTTTTTTCGGATTATAAATAACATCATAGACAGTTGAGTTTTCCGGCATTGTTTTCAAAACATTTTCCTCAATCGGAGTCATGTCGGCAGAACGGCCCAGCATTCCTATCGGAGTTGTATTAACAAGCATATTGTATCTCGATAAATCCCGCACAGAATCAATCTGATGTGATTCAAATTCAATATTAGGGAACTTTCTTCTCATATATGCCATATAATCCATGGCGTTCGGGATATTTCTTGTATAAACTCCGATATATTTAACTCCTAATTCAGACAAAGCTAAAACCGCAGCACGGCTGGCTCCGCCGGTTCCGAGAAGTGCAACATCGGCACCTTTTAAATCTATAGAAGCCGGAATTGCTTTTTTAAATCCCATAGCATCTGTGTTGTAACCTTTGAATGTTTTATCGGAATTTATTTTTACGGTATTAACCGCACCTGCAATATCGGCATATTTGTCAACTTCCTGAACAAATAAAGATATCGGAAGTTTCAGAGGAATTGTTACGTTAAATCCGCTGTAATTTTCTCTTTTAAAAAATTTTACTCTTTCCACCAAATCTTCAGGATCAGTTTCCAGAATATCATAAGTTGCATCAATCCCGAGGCTTTCAAAACCTGCTTTGTGAATGACTGCCGAAAGTGAGTGTCCTAAAGGATAACCTATTAAACCGAATTTATTCATAACATCTTCTCCGTTTTTATTAAGAGTTTGTTTCGTTCAGCGGAGGCTGTTCTTCAACAACACGTTTATATCCGCATGAACGATTAGAACACTCTATGGTAGTGCCTTTTTTCAAAACTTTTTTTACTAACAATGCACCACAATCCGGACATTCTTCACCGGTCGGCTCATTCCAGAGAACAAAATCACAATCCGGATATCTGTTGCAGCCGAAAAATACTGTTCCGCGTTTGGATTTTCTCTCAACAATTACTCCCTCACCGCATTTAGGACATTTGACACCGGTTGAGCGGCGATATGGTTTTCTGAATTTGCAATTTTCATTTGTACATTCCATATATTTTCCGTAAGGACCGGTTTTAAATACCATATCCGAACCGCATTTTTCACATTTTTCATCACACTTTTCGACCTCTGCAGGCTGATTTTGAACATTTTCAGACATTGCATTCAATGACATTACGGTTTTACATTCAGGATACCCCGAACAGCCCAGAAATTGATTTCCCTGACGGCTTGTTCTCACGAGCATAGGTTTGCCGCAGTTCGGACACATTACATTTGTTTCAATCCGAACACGTTCTCCATTTTTCATAGCATCATTGACAACACTGATAAACGGGCCGTAAAAATCCTCTAAAACTTTATTCCAAACAGCTTTTTTCTCTGCAATCTGGTCTAATTTTGTTTCCATGCCCGCAGTGAATTTATAATCCATAACATCAGTAAATTGTGCTACAAGCTGTTTACATACCGTTCTGCCCAATAATGTCGGAGCCAGAGCCTTATCAAGTTTTTCAACATACCCTCTGGTTTGAATTTTTGTAATAATTGAAGCATAAGTAGAAGGACGTCCAATACCATATTCTTCCAGAGCTTTAACAAGCGTAGCTTCAGAATATCTCGGCGGCGGCTGGGTGAAGTGCTGCTTAGGTGTAACTTTTCTGCAGGTTAAAATATCATCCTTGTTTAAATCCGGAATCTTTTCTTTAGGAGCATTATCTTCTTCATCAGTTTCGTTGTAGAGTTTTAAGAAACCGTCGAAAGTAACTTTGCTTGTACTAGCCCTAAGGGTATAATCACCTGCAGAAATTTCAACAGCCTTATTAGCAACCGTTGCATTTGTCATTTGAGAAGACATAAACTTATTCCAGATTAATTTATATAATCTATACTGTTCATTTGAAAGATACTGCTTTATACTGTCCGGAGTTCTCTCAGGATAAGACGGACGAATAGCTTCGTGAGCATCCTGAACATTTTGTTTTCCTTTTGCATAAACATTCGGCTTTTCCGGATAGTACTTTTCACCGTAATTCTTCAGAATAAAATCTTTTGCCATTGCCTGAGCATCATCGGAAATTCTGGTACTATCGGTTCTCATATAAGTAATCAAACCGACTGCACCGTTTTCAAGTTCAATACCTTCATATAGCTTCTGTGCAATCTGCATTGTTTTTTGTACACCGTAGCCGAGCTTTGAACTTGCTTCCCTTTGAAGAGTTGAAGTTATAAAAGGAGCCGTCGGCTTACGTTTTGTTTCTTTATTTGTTATTTTGGAAACCTTGTATTCCGTAGATTTATCAGCAAGAAATTCAACTATCTTATTTGCTTCTTCCTCGTTTGGAATCTCTATCTTTTTATCTTTATATTTTGAAAGTTCGGCCTCAAACACTCCGCCGTCTTTTTCCAGTTCTGTGTGTATAGACCAGTATTCAACAGGAACGAATGCTTCGATTTCTTCTTCTCTTTCGCAGATCATTCTAAGAGCTACAGACTGAACTCGGCCGGCTGAAAGATGATAATTACCGAGCCTTTTCCACAGAACCGGACTTAACTTATAGCCTACAAGTTTATCAAGAATCTGTCTTGTCTGCTGTGCCTTTACCCTATCCATATCAATAGCCCGCGGATGTTCAACCGCATATTTTACGGCCTTTGGAGTAATTTCGTTAAACTCAATTCTGTAAACCTTGTCATCAGGCACATCAAGCACCTGTCTAACATGCCATGCAATAGCCTCTCCCTCACGATCAGGGTCGGATGCAAGAAAGATTTTATCACTTTTTTTTGATAAATCATTTAATTTAGTAACAACTTTTTTCTTTTCAGGAATAATAACAAATGACGGCTGAAACCCGTTGTTAACATCAAACCCGAGAACATTTTGCGGCAAATCTCTAATATGACCGAAACTTGCTTCAATAGTATAACTATCCCCGAGAATTTTTCTTATAGTTTTTGATTTAGCCGGAGACTCAACTATAACTAAAGCTTTTTCTTTTTTAGATGATGTTTTTTTCGCAGGTTTTTCCGCTGCTGCAGCTGCCTTTGCCATTTATATTCTATACCCTCTTATATCTGTCACCTGTTACCTGTTTTATTATGCCTTTAAGCTCCATGGTTGTCAAGGTAGTCAACAACTCGTCAATATCAATTTTAGTTTCCAGAGAAATTTCATCGGCATTTTTCTCCTCTACCTCTATTGCGTCAAGAATCTTTGCTTCTGTTTCAGTTAATCCCGAAAGATTCATTTTCAACTGTTCGGCAGGTTTAATTTCCCAGTTCAGGGCTTCAAGAATATCTTCCGCTTTTGTAACCAGTGCGGCTCCGTTTTTTAATAATTTATAAATGCCTTCAGTATTAGGATTTGAAATAAGCCCGGGAATACACATAAGTTCTCTGCCCTGCTCAAGACAAAGATTAGCAGTTATCAAAGCTCCGCTTTTAAGTGAAGCTTCCGCAACAAGCGTTCCGTATGAAAGACCGGAAACAATCCTGTTTCTTTGCGGGAATCTGAACTTCAAAGGTTGAAATGTAGGATAGTATTCTGTTACAACAGCACCTTTACCATTTTCAATCTTTTCATAAAGAGGTTTATTTGACGTCGGATAAATATAATCAAACCCGCTGGCAATAACCCCTATCGTTTTTAAATTATTTTCTATAGCAGAATTATGAGCGGAAGTATCAATTCCTGCAGCAAGCCCTGATACAATACAAATATCCGTTCCAACGAGTTCTGAAATTATTTTGTTAACAGCTTCTTTGGCATGATAAGTTGACTTTCTTGAACCTACAACGGCAACCGTGCGTTCAAGGTTACATCCGAACAAATCACCTTTATAATACAACACAGCAGGCGGATCCGAAATCTGTTTCAACATACGGGGATAATTGTCATCTTCAAGTGTCACATAATCAATACCGCGGTTTTCAATCGCGTATAAAGCTTTATCAGGGTCAATCTTATCACGTTCACGCAGAAATGTTTCCGCTTTTTTAACACTCAAGCCGTCTATTTGGGAAAGTTCATGCATATCTGCATTAAAAGCTTCCTCTATATCTCCGAAATAATTATAGAGTCTGTGAATAAAATTCCCGTCAATATTCTCTATAGCCGAAAACGCAATCCAGAATTTATTTTTCATTTTCCGATTTCTTTTTAATTCTCTCTACAAGTTTTGCAATATTATTTTTTTCTTCTTCCGGAATTCCCATATCCATGTAATCTTCAAAATATTCCACAGCATCCTCGTAATCGCCGCGGGCAAGAAATAGTATCGCAACTTTTTTATAAGCCTGATAAAATCCGTCATCCCTTGCGATTGTTTTTAAATAATTAGAGATTGCTTTGTCAATTTCATCGTTAGCTTCGTAGGCTTGAGCCAGATAAAAATAAATCCACTGGTTATCTTCTTTGTATTCAAGAACATTTTCAAAATTTTCAATGGCAGATGCGTAATTTCCCAGTTCAAAATGCACTTTGCCTAAATCATAATATGCATCATAATTTTCCGGCTGAACTTCCAAAACTTTTTCCAGTTCGTCAATAGCTAAATCAAGCCTTGAATCTTCCATATAAAACCTTGCCAGAAAATGTCTGATAACCATGTTGTCAGGAATTTCATACTCACCCTGAAGCAAGAGTTCAATACCATTTCCGAAGTCTTTATTTTTATAATAAATATCTGCAAGGTTTATATAAAGTTCCGGAGCCTTTGGATCCAATTCTATAGCTTTTAAAAAATTATCTTCAGCCTTTTCCGAATTGCCTATAGCATTATAACAAAGTCCTATGGTATTATACACCTCAACAGTCGGCTTTTCCGTCTCAAGAACAGAACTGAAAATATCGATTGCTTTTTCATATTCGCCTTTATTATATAATTCAACGGCTGATTTTATTTTATCACTCATACTATAATCCCAATCCTACGCTTCCTTCTTCACTTTGCCCGTTGCCGATATTTCTTATAACACTTCTTGTATTTCCTTCTGCATGGAAATCTTTCGGGTTAAGAACCATTTTGATTTTATCGGCATAAATAGTTCTCACACCCTGTGTAATGCTTGAGCGTCCGTTAAAGTAAATATCATTTGGTTTACCTGTCGTTTTATCAGGGAAAACGTTAACTTTAGGACCGGTTGCATAGTAATCCTGATACCAGATTCTGACATTACCGCTGGCACTGAATACGTTTTTGTCCTGAACATATTCCTGTACTGCTGATTTCAAAACAAGTTTTGTTCCGTCTTCCATCAGTACATTTGAAGTTGTGTTTCCGTTAGCTGTCAGCATTTTTGTAGCGGCATCATAGATAAATCTGTCCGCAAAAGATTCGTTATTTTCCTGTTTAACCTGTGCGTTCCCTATTAATTCAAGATTTTTTAAATCTCCGTTTTTGTCTGTTTTGATAACGGCTTTATTTGAGAAAGTTTCGATTTCTTTATATTTAATAGTAACAGTACCTGTGGCTGTCATAATGCCTGTTTTTGTGTCATATTCCTGAACGTCCGAGTTGATTACAACGATAGGAGTTTTCCCTTCGAAAACAACAGATTGGGTATCTCCTTCCGCTCTTACGATTTTGGTAATCAGTGAAACTTTTAATATATTTGCTTTAACTTCCCGTTTTTTATTTTTCTTAACTTCGTAGGCATAAGGTTTATCGTAAAAAGTTGCGGTATCAAGTTTTTGTTCTCCTGTCATATTAATATCAGCAGAATCACCCACGACTTTTAAGTCGTCAACAGAAACTTTTACATCTCCGCTGAATTTAATTTTGTTATCGGATTCCGAAAAACTCTGGGTTTTTGATTCAATAACCAGATCTGATGCCTGAACCGCTACGCCTGCCGTAAGTAATATTAAAGTTAAAGCTGTTAATATCTTCTTCATTATTTCTCCTTAGGATCATACATTTTTGAAACCGCATTACCGGTAATTTTAAATTTATCATATTCGGGACTTATTTCAACCTCGTTTGCCGTTGCAATGAATTGTCCGTTACGGGTAATTTTCACATTGCCCTTTGCTATAACGGGATTTTCTCTGCCTGTCCAGGTAAGTCTGTCTGCCTCCAGCATTATCCCGTCTTTTATAACAATTCGTGTATCATTATACATAATTATTTGAGTCTTTTTCGAATTATAAGTTCCTTTGGATGATTCAAAACTCATCGTAACTTCATTGTTATCATCATAGAAATTTCCTATACAGTTATCCAGAAGAGCAACACCATTGGTGCTGTCATAAGTTCCTGTTTCTCCGTAAATTTCCCAGTATTTTTTGTCGTCTTTAGTTTCGGTCAAAATAATACCGTTAATAAGAGCTTCCTGTCGGTCTTGATCTGTTGAGAGCTGGCTTCTGTTAAAGTTATGGGTAATTACACCGGCTGAAATAAACGCCCACAAAAGTATTCCTACAAAGCCGGCAAATGCCAAAAGATAAGCTTTCTTCTTTTTACTGAGATCTCTCCATTTCATAATTTCTATGCTAGCACAAATAATTTATAACTGTATCTTTATGTTATGAATTATTAAAAATAATAGAAAAGAAAGAAATGAACATAATAAAATATGCCCGGGGCAAGATCCTGAACAGCTTGAAAAATAAAAGTTTCGCCTGAAAAGGCTCAACTGATTTTTCTACACTTTCAGGAGGACATGGGTGCGGCGGCTGTGTGATTGCGGAGTGTCGAAAAACCCTCCGGCACTTCGTGCCACCTCCCTTACAAAGGAGGCAGAAC
>JADIND010000035.1 GCA_017694215.1 Candidatus Scatousia excrementipullorum
CAACGTCTCGGACTTGAAATTAAAAAAAGTGAAAAACCGTTTATTACAATAAATCCTGACGATATAGACAACACATCGCTTTGTCAATTTTACTGGGATTTTGACTACTGGCTCTATTTACCGCATCTTACACCGGATGAACTTGTCATCAAAATAGGACTTCACTATTTTACAAGTGAAATTGAAAAATCAAATATTTATCTTATTGCAATTCTTGTTAAACGATTGAGTGCAACTGCAAAAAATCTTGAAACAGTTGTTGCAAGACTTTCCGAACTTGCAAAGAGAAACAGCCTCTCCGGTTTTAAATTTTTCTCGGAAGAGGATGAAAACGACAGAGGTTTTCTTGAAGGTAAAGTACAGATTATGACCCTGCATAAATCAAAAGGCGATGAATTTGACTATGTATTCTTACCTGAAATGTCAGAAAAAAATCTTCCGCTGGAATTTGATAAAATTAAACTGAAATCATCGGATTTTATGGAGAATGTCAAATGTCTGAATCCGAATTATAAACAAAAAAATGAATTCGAAATGAAACAGGAAATTGTTGCAGAAAATTTGAGACTTTTATATGTAGCAATTACCAGAGCAAAATTAAAATTATATTTTACGGTATCAAGAAAAGTAAAATCTTTTGAAAAAATCGTTGAGATGGAACCATCCTCAATTTTTGACGTAGTGGAGGTTTGTAATGAATAACTTTTCACCAAATATGCTGAAAACTTACATAAGTTGTCCGAAAAAGTATTATTTTAAATATATTCAAAATATTTCAATGCCGCAGCCAGCAAGCTTCTTTGAAAAGGGTAAAAAAATCCACGCACTTGCAAACTATTATCTGCGTGGAGCAGATATTTCTAATATGATTAACGAATTGAATGAAGATGAAAAACTTGTTCTGGAAAAATTGTTGAATAACGAATTTTTCAAAAAGAATTACGTGAATTCCGAATATAATCTTTCGTGTAAAATAGGTACTTACTGGGTCAGCGGGCGGCTGGACGCACTGATGCATGACGGAAATGATTACTTTATACTGGACTACAAAACAGGTGCAATCCCGAAAAACCCCGAAACGGATTTTCAAACAATGGTTTATCTGATGTGTGCGGACAAAAAATTAAAAACATATTCTTCACTAAAATTTATCTATATTGACCTGCGTAATAACCGGAATGCAATAACAGAATTGACACAAGAAAAGAAATTTTTATACGAAAAAACTCTCATTGAAACTTGTAAAAAAATTGCAGAAGAAACCGAATACTCGCAAAAATCCGACTTCTGCCGTTTCTGCGAGTATTCAAAATTATGCAGTATTTACTAAAATAAACATATAATAACAACTAATCCAGAATTAATGAGCAGACATTTTTATTATTCATAAGTTCTGCTGCAACAACCTGCATTGGATCAGACGGATTTGTAATAACAACACCGCCATCAGGGCTTTTATAACTCATATCAGCAATCCCTTTTGAAGCATCAATAATCTTTTTAATATCACTATCCTGCAAAAGACAACGGGTAGAACTATTGATAATTATTTCACATTTACCATCTTTTTTACCTGATATAATATTTTTAAGCTCAACTCCATTATCAAGTTTTTTGATTTCTTTATAGGATTTGCATGTTTCAAGGTTTGCAATAAAACCGTCTCCGAAAACTTTATCCTTATCTACAACTACGGTTCGCTGTTCATTTACAACAATAAATAAAAGCACTAAACAAAATAGTATTCCAAATAAAGCAATAAAAAAGTTCTTTATTTTCATTCGCAAAAATCTCCTTTCCCAACAATGCTTTTTCACACTAAAACATTGAAAATGCCATTAATATGCCAGATTATATCATACATTTCAACAAAAAAATCCTCTGTCTAAATGACAGAGGATTTTCAACTTTGTAAAAAAGCAACTACTTGATTTCAACAGTAGCACCGGCAGCTTCAAGCTGTTTTTTGATAGCTTCTGCATCTTCTTTTTTGATGCCTTCTTTAATAGGTTTTGGAGCACCGTCAACTAAATCTTTAGCTTCTTTCAAGCCAAGACCGGTGATAGCACGAACTTCTTTCAATACAGCGATTTTGTTAGCACCTGCTGCTGCAAGGATTACGCTAACTTCAGTAGCTTCGTCAGCAGCTGCTTCACCTGCTGCTGCAGGTGCTGCTGCTGCAACTGCTACAGGAGCTGCTGCAGATACGCCGAATTTTTCTTCCATAGCTTTTACTAATTCAGCTGCTTCTAATAAAGTTAATTTTTCGATTGATTCCAAAATTGATTCTACGTTACTCATTAATTTTCTCCTTTTATAGTTTTTTATTTTGTACTTAATTAATATTGATGACCTCTTTTTAGCAAATCATCATCCGCAGTAAGCAAAAACTAAGCTGCGGCTTTTTCTTTCTGATCTCTGACAGCTGCAACAGCACGTGTAAGAGATGCCATAACTGCGTTGACAGATCCAACGATACCTGAAGCAGGGGAATTGATAGAGCCGAGCATTTTTGCATAAAGTTCTTCTTTTGAAGGAAGATTTGCAAGAGCTTTAGCTTCATCAGCCGACAATAAATTGCCTTCCAAAACTGCACCGAGGATTTCACCTTTTTTAGTGTCTTTAATAAATTTAGATACAACTTTTGCAGGGCTGACCTGATCGTCAAAACCAAATGCAACTGCTATAGGTCCTTTGCAAAGCTCTGCGATAGCTTCATAAGCTGTACCTTTGGAAGCGATTTTAGCGAGTGTGTTTTTGGTAACCATATAGTCGCCGCCTTCTTTCTGGAGGTTACGTCTAAGGTTTGTAATTTCTTCTACGGTATAGCCTTTGTATTCAGTAATCAGTGCTACCTGAGCTTTTTCAAAGTTATTTTTCATTGCATCTATTTTTTCTTGTTTAAATGCTTTTGTTGACATTTTTGCTCCTTTGATTGTAACTTTTTATCGACCTTTTATATTTCCAAATACCAAAAATTTTGCAATTCTAATATTTGGAACCGCAAAATTACACGAAACATATAAGCCTGATAAGCTATATTATATTTGACCTGTGTAACCTCGATTAGCTGCCTTTTGACATTTAACCGGACGGCATTGCAAAAACTTTATGTCTTTTAAAATAAGACTTGCAAAACTGCTTTATGCATTCTTGCCTGTATAAATCTTATTTCTGCCTGACCCCGGACTAATTGTCTGCGGTTTACAAAATATATTTTATCAGAAAAATATTAAAAATCAATAAAAAACTTAATCTTTCTTAACCAATGACCAGACATTTTCATCTTCTGTCATATCATAAGTACCTTTTAGGTATGCAACAAACTTCGGAGTTTTTACATACTGATATCTGTTGCAGAAATTTCCGTAGCAGAGAATTTCATCAGGCATATTAAGCTGCAGCAGTGTTTTAACATCTTCATAAATATCTTTAACTTTTACTCTGTCCGGATAAACATCGATTGCAATATTAGTTGAAATCGAAAGTTTTCTTGGTTTCAACTGGGCTTTCAAACGGTTAATCGAATCATTCAGCGTAGACAATAATGTATCAACATTATCAAAATTCTTTGATGTAATGATAAGAGTTCTGCCATCTTTGGAGAACTGACAGCCAGGAATATTTTTCAACAGGTTAAACAGTGCAACAATAACGATTTCTTCCTGTTTTTTGTCAATATGTTTTACGTCATTGTGAGTTTGATATACATCCCTGAGGAGTGTTTTCAGCGTCACATGAACAAGAACAACAATATTGTTATAGTCCATAATTTGTTTTTTGGCGTCTGCCTGAAGTTCTTTGTTGAAACGAGCCTGTTCTTCTTCCCTTTTTTCAATAATCTTTTTATCCAGTGTTCTGATTTGATATTTTGTAAAAGTTTTTATTTGAGATACTACATACAAAAGAATACCGAGAATTGCTATAAATATGAATAATGAACCGTCAAGACCTGATTGTCCTTTTGCAAGTTCCTCCTCAAAATGAGCAATCATAGCATCTTTTATAACTTTGATTACAGGATCCATAAAACTGAGAAATTCGTTTCCGATAAGCTCAAGAAACCAGTACAAAGAAACAATGAATATAATAAATATGGCAACTATTTGAATTACCACCAGCAACTGCTCAAGCAATTTGTATAATTGTCTTTGTTTTTCCAACAATTTAACCATCGAAATTCCTCATATTTATAATTCTATATTGTCAATTAAACGGACATCTTCTACTCTCAAAGCTATAAAAACTATTGTATCGGAATCAGCGTTTTCTTTTTCTTCAAGGTTGTTTTTATCCCTGAATTCCAGATATTCAAGTGAATGATTTTCATTCAAAAATGAATATGCTGTTTCCTTTAAAGAATTTATATCTTTTATTCCTTTATTATAGCATGTTTTTATATTATTCAAAATTTTACTTAAGACAAGTGCTTCCTTTTTGCCGTTTTCCGATAAATACTTGTTGCGGGAACTCAGTGCAAGTCCGCTGTTTTCCCTGACAATCGGGCATGGAATTATCTCAACGGGAATATTCAAATCCTTAACCATTTTTTTAAGAATTATTAACTGCTGCCTGTCTTTTTCTCCAAAAAATGCGAAATCCGGCTGAACAATATTAAATAATTTATTCACAACGGTGCAAACACCGTCAAAATGCCCTACACGGGATTTCCCGCATAATTTATCCGTATAAAAAAACGGAGGAATAACATATGTTAAAAAGTCATTGCTGAGCATTTGTGCATCCGGATACATTTCTGCAGGCGACGGTGCAAAAACTATATCAGCCCCTATTGAGTCACACAGTTTTGTATCTTCATCAAGGGTTCTCGGATACTTGTCCAAATCTTCACCGGGACAAAACTGTATAGGATTTACAAATACTGATACAACTGTCTTATCGCATTTTGCAACACTTTTTTCAATAAGGCTCTTGTGCCCGTCGTGCAATGCACCCATTGTAGGAACAAGTCCTACGCTTAATCCCTGCTTTTTCCAACTCTTGACCTGCTCTCTAACCTCAGCTATTGTATGTAATAACATTCTCTCTCCACACTTTCTTTTGTAAAAATTATACCATACAAATAAAATTAAAAGTTATATTTTATCATTTTTTCAGCATATAAATTTTCAAAATAGTTATCTTCGTAAATGATTTTTTTAATTCTTTCAGCATTTTTACACATTTTGTAAGCCTTATCAAAATCTTCTGCAGCTTCTGTTTTTTGACCTGATTTTTTATAAATAAATCCTCTTGTAGCATAATCCATACAATTTAAATTTTGAGGATTTTTAAATTTCAGATTTATTGTTTCCAGTGCTTTTTTATAATCTTTATTAAGTATATAATTTACGGAAACTGCCTGACACATACCGACAGCAGCACATACTTCAATACCTTTTACATGGTCACCTTTAATTGTATAAAGAGCACATAAAGGAAACAAACTATCTAAAAATTTTGATTTTTCATACGCAAAAATAGCTTTTTTACCCTCAAAATTTGCATAGTAATAACCTCCTAAGTTATTATACATATAGCTTCTAACAGAAGGTAAAATCGAAGTTTTTACAGCCAATTTATGAAATAATTCTATATTTTTGGCATTTCGGGTATTAAAAGCAAAACTTAAAAACCACCATGGTGCAGCCAGTATCATACAGACAAGACAAATTAGAATTACAGCCGACTTAATCTGTTTTTGAACAACTTCTCGTTTTTTTATTAAATCTATTATACATACGACACTTATATATAAAAACAGTACAAATGATATTATAGAAACTATATACGTAAATAAAAGGAAATTTAATCCGTATTTATCATATAGCATAAAATCCCCCTTTTAATACATTAAAAAACTTCATCGTCCGAAGGAAATCTGCCAGATTTTACATCATCGTTATATTTTTTTGCACACTCAAGAATAAGCGATTTCATATCACAGTATTTTCTTGCAAATTTTGGCTTGAAGTCGGAAAATTTGCCAAATACATCATCGCAGACAAGAACCTGTGCATCGCAATATCTTCCGGCTCCGCATGAAATCGTAGGCACAGTCAGATTTTCCGTAATATGTTTTGCTCCGGATTCAGGAACCATTTCCAGAACTATTGAAAATACACCGGCTTTTTCCAGAGCTTTTGCCTGATTTAAAATTTCTTCAACAGCTTCAGGCGTCTTGCCTTGAATTTTGTAGCCGCCAAGGGTATTTAGAAATTGCGGCGTAAACCCTAAATGTCCCATAACAGGAATTCCGGATTGTGTTAACCTTTTTATTACATCCAGAATATAATCGCTGTACCCCTCAATTTTTACAGCATTTGCACCGTTTTTAATCATCAAACCGCAATTATTCACAGCAGATGCAATATCTGTATGATAGCTTAAAAACGGCATATCTGTAACAACCATTGCATGAGAAACTCCTCTTGCCACAGCCTTTGTAAATATCAGCATCTCCTCCATACCAACACAATGTGTCGTTTCATAGCCGAGAGCCGTCATAGCAAGACTGTCACCGATAAGCACAGCATCAATACCGGCTTCATCAATATATTTTGCGGTTGAATAATCATAAGCGGTAAGAACCGAAAATTTTTCACCGGATTCTTTATATTTTTTTATAGTATTGACTGTTATTTTTTTTGTCATAACTATTTTGAACTTTCTGCAACAGCTTCTTTATGGTTAAAAATTGAAGGTTTGACATTTTTATGTTCTTTTTTAAACCAGTACAAAATTGCTCTGGCAACTCTGTTGGAACTGTGTCTTACAAAGCCTTCTTTGCTGTCTTCAATTAATTTTCTTGAAAATATAGAAACCCCGAGTTTTTTTACATTTTCAACATCTACTTTAACCGGATAAGAGCCTGCCGTTTGATACTTAGAGGCAAGATTAGACGGTATAAAATCATTCACAAGAACAGCATCAAGTATTTTTCTGCTGTTAGCATGCTGCATAAGAGCTTTAATATGGTCGGAAACCGTGTAATTATCAGTTTCACCCGGCTGGGTCATAATATTGCAGACATAAATCTTTTTAGCATTGGAAACTGCAACTTCTCTTGCAATCTCTTCTACAAGAAGGTTCGGGATAACACTTGTGTATAAACTTCCAGGCCCCATAATAATTAACTCTGCATCTTTGATTGCACTGATAACATCCTCAAGAGCTTTGCAATGAGCTGGATCCGTATACAATCTTTTAACTCTGCCATGAGCCTCCGGAATATTGGATTCTCCGTGAATAATTCTTCCATCTTCCATTTCCGCAACAAGTTTCATATCATCAAGAGTTGCCGGAAGAACTCTTCCCCTTATAGATAAAACATTAGAAGATTCTTTAACAGCACGAACCATATCACCTGTAATAGCACATAATGCAGTTAAAAATAAGTTTCCGAAACTATGTCCTTCAAGCCCTTCACCTGATTTAAACCTATATTGAAACAATTTTGTAATCAAATCTTCATCATCAGCAAGAGCTGCAATACAGTTTCTGATATCACCCGGAGGAAGAACACCCATATCTTCTCTCAATCTGCCTGAACTTCCGCCGTCATCACCGACTGTTACTACCGCAGTTATATTATTTGTAATATGCTTAATACCTTTCAAAAGCATAGATAAACCTGTTCCGCCGCCTATAGCTACAATTTTCGGTCCGCGGTTAAGTTTTCTCCTCCGGTACAAAGCTTCTAATATCGTTTCCTGATCTCGTCCGTTATGTAAATCCAGAATTGAGAGATTTGTTTTCTGCCAGCCTTTAAAAAATAAAGCTCCTCCGAACATAACAATAGCCAGAGCAAGCCATTCGGTAGAAACATTTCTTGCAATTTTACGTATAAATTCCATTGTATAGAAAACAGGTTTGATATCACACATTATCAAAAACCCGAGCACCATAAGAAGAGCACCTACAAAAATCAGAGCAAACCATCTTTTTACCTGCAGACCCGGAATCAACCAGCCTGCTTCTTTTGGCATTTTCATACTATTTCTGAAATTTTTCATAATTTCCATCACCTATTCAACCCATCCGGACAAACACGCATTCTTGTAATTAACCGGAACAGGAACAATTAATTCTTTTGACTGCTTAATTAAAGCCTGAGCATTTGCTACTTTATTTGAAAAATGAATTGTATCAGCAATTACACAGGTTTTTCCGCCCGCTGTATTATCAATCTGCGATGTAGCAAGAAGCGTTTTTAACCTGTTTATTGAAGCAAAAATATTTTCGTTGTCTTTTCTTTCAAAGTCTATTGTTCCGTCAGTATTATATATTTTTTCAAGATGAACCTCATGAGCCACCGGAATATTGACTTCCTCACCGACAGAAGCTGTTACATCACCGCTTGCCCCGTAGTAAACTAGCCACTGAGAACATTTTTTTACGGCTTTTGCTATATTTTTTGCAAAAACATAATCTTCAGCGGCACGTCTGTACATTGCACCGTGCGGACGTACATGTTCTATTTCCATATGCATTGTTTTGGCAAAAGACATTAGTGCTCCGACCTGATATATAACAAGAGCCTCAAGTTCATCCGCAGAAAGTTCAACCGGGCGGTAACCGAAACCCTGAATATCGTCATAACCGATATGAGCACCTACAACAACTTCTTTTTCTTTTGCTTTTAAAAGAGCATTTTTAATAGTCATAGGATCCCCTGCGTGAAAACCGCAGGAAATATTCACGGAACTTGCGTAATCCAGAAGTGAAAATTCCGCATTATTTTTATATATTCCGAAACTCTGTGCCAAATCTATATTAAAATCAATATTTTTTATCTGTTTTCTCTCTAAAGTTTCCTGCATAATTATAATACCTGTAAGTTATAATAATTTTCCGGTCTGTTAATAGAATTATTATACTCACAAAATAAATAATTACCAGTATCTTTACATAATTTTAACTACCCGCGGTAAACATCGGTGATTTCCAAAAACAGATACTGTTTTGTATAATAAGCAAGCAACGCAGCATCTTTTTTGGAATAATTTTTCAGATTAAAGCAAAATTCAAAGTTTTTGCTGCATTTTTTGTGTTTTTTACTGAAGAATACATACAAATACCCGTTCGTAATAACATAATAATCGGAATTAAAATAAAGCTTATCCATTAATTCATCAAGATTGCACCCAGCCGCCTCATCGTCAAAGCTTTTTTTCTCGAGATTAATGACATCATCTTTGAACGGAAGATATTTAATCGAAAGAGCACGTTTACAGAGTTTGCTGCTGTCCCATTTTTTGACGACATAATCAGGATAGAAAGCAGCACGGTTTATATAGCTCTGGAATTCTCTCATATCATAAGTATTATACCCGAGCACCATAAAGAACGGAAAAATCAGTTTTTCTCTGATTTGAGACTCTGTTAATTCATCATACTTACAAAGCCAGGGACCATTTTTAACAAGAGCCATATTTCTGGCAAGCACGCGTCTGTTAAGTTTATAAATTAATCTTTTGAAAAACCAGAATATAAACCACGACACTAATAAGACTATTAAAAATAATATTACAGAAAACGTTACCATCGTAATTATATTTTAACTCTTTTTTTGATATTTTACTATACATAATTTAATGTATTTAATATAAATTCACATAAAAATGAACCTCTGAAATTTTCGGAGGTTCATTTTCAAAAAGTTTAAGAAAAACTATTTAGCCTGTAATTTATTAACGGCTTTAGTTAATCTTGATTTCTTTCTTGCTGCGGTATTTTTGTGAAGAATACCTTTAGAAACAGCTTTGTCGCATAACTGATAAGCTTTAGATAAAGCGGCATTCAAAGCTTCTTTATCTTCACCTTTAGCCAATTCAAGAACTTTTTTCAAAGCAGTTTTGATAGAAGTTTTGAAAGCTACGTTTCTTACTCTGTTTCTTTCAGCAATAAGAACTCTTTTTTTAGCAGACTTAATATTTGCCATTTTTAATTTTTCCTTTTCTGTATCTTGCGGTGCTTAATGACGGCACCATACACGAGGATGTGAGTAAAATCATATTAGACAAAAAAAACGGCATTTGCAAGTATTTTGTTAAAATTATTAAGGCGTTTCCCGTCCGTCATAAACGTCAACGGATTTTAATGTCTTTCTTCTGGCGGACGGTTTCTTGTTTCCTGCAGTATTTGTTTGCACATCTCTAAAGTTTTAGGGAAGTATTGCAGAATTAATTCGCTGCTGGAACTACCCGGCTTTCCAAACATAAGCATTGTATAACATTCAGCAAACATTTCCTGTTCATTTGCCGTACAATAGTTAGGAACAGCACGATATGTACCATCGTAACGTTGATTGCCGGCAGCTTCATATGCTTTCATTTCTTCTTCAAATACTTTTTTAAATTCTTCACTTTGTGTACTGTATTTTAATATATTACGATTATCAATAGCGTGTCCGAGTTCATGGACAATAGTTGCAGAATCGTAATTATTCAACGATATTTTATCGTCAAATGGACTATAATGACCTGAAACTCCCATCCAGCCCGTGCTAAAAGTTTTTAACAACCAATTAGTCAAAAAACCTCCCTCTGAACTAATATTTGTACACTCTACAGCCATATCCTCAAGAACTTCGCCGGGTAATTTTTGTATTATGCTTTTCAGTTCTACCGCCTGCTTGATATCCGCACCTTTTAAAAGTTTATTAAAATCAATGCGACTCTTTTTACCGGTATCTTTATTTGTTATTTCAATTACATCACCTTTTTGGACGACAGAATAGTTTGCACCCTGATAGTATTCATTTGTTACCCGGGAGTTGTCGTTTTTATAGTTTTTATCAAAGCCGTAATGTTCTTCCAGACATTTTTTGATGTGAGCCAGAATTTGTTCTTTTACTTTTTTATCGAGACCCCACTCCGAATTTATAGCTTCTTCAAGAGTCTCTCCTTTCTTTTTATACGCCTCAAGAATTTCAACCACATTTTCAGGCGTAATTTGTTTTATGTGTTTTAAAATATCCTTACCGGTTGTCGGCAAACCGAAAGAATTCTTTGCACATATATCAGCATAAAGAGTTTCAACAAGCGGGAAAACTTCTTCTCCGTTATTTACTCGATAACTGTAAAGATTCCCGTTTTTGTCATACTTGCTGAACAATTTTGACTTTCCTTTTTCATCAAACTCGTCTATATAAGTAAACCCTTTTTCACTAAACACTTTAAGTATCTTTTTACCGGTTGCCTTATCCGTAACAGTAATCTGTCCGTGGTTATCAATAACATTGTACCTATCAGGCGGATACTGCTTCTTTAACCCTTCTACAGTATAATCTTCGGGTGAAATTTTTTGCTGAATTTCTTCATCTTTTGTTTTGGATGATGTTTTCTTTGTATCAGCAGTTTTTTGATAAGATGACGAGTGTACTTCAGTACTGCTGTCCGCTTGATTTTCTCCGTTTGATACATACGTATCCTTTTTCGTTGAAGCAGATTGTTTTTGTACGGATATGTTCGAAGTTGAGTCAGCTGAGCCTCTCTTTGAAAGTAATGCTGAAATATCTCCGGATGACTGTGCATTATTTTGTACCTGTGATGCATTAAGATTCACCTCATTATTACGGAATGAAATAGATATCTTCCTGCCGTCCTGCGGCGATTGCCCTGCTGTTTTATTATCCTGTTTTGATTTCAAATTTTTGTAATCATCGTCAAAATTAATGCCGTTTAAACTCATACTCAACTATCTCCTTTTATATTATTAATAAATACTATATATATATAAAATATTTACTCTGACTAAAATTGCTTTTCTTTAAAACGAGCAGTAAATAAAAATTATGATTAAGAGCATATTCATAGGAATTTTGGGGATGTTTACATTTTGTTACATGATACTTAATTTATGGGAGAATAGTAACGCAAGAAGTGAATGGGTAAGGGTGAGGGGGCGGACATGAATATTCATTGTTGGGCTGAAAGCCCAACCTGCTTTTTATGGCGGAGTAATGTAGGTTTTGGTAATCTTGATTACCGAAACATTTTTGTTGTGGTAAATTTTAATTTACCACAACCTACTGTTAATTGCGGAGCGTGTGCGTAAGCACGATAGCGGAGCTGAAAGGTGAAAATTTTTCTGTCATCCTGAACTGGTTTCAGGATTTTAGAAAATTTTCACCTTATTTATTCGGTTGTGCAATGCTAAGCATTGCCGTAATTCAACGTGCTTTCCTTTCTCATCGTAATAGAAAAGTATTCAACCTACTTTGCTCCCTCTCCCCTTGCGGGAGAGGGCTGGGGTGAGGGGTCTTACATAATTGAAATAAGGTCGGCAGAGCCTTAACCCCCTTTTATAAAGGAGGAAGAGAAGGGGGATTTTCCTCATGTCATTCTGAAACGTTAACCGCGGCGGATCACGAAAATTGTAAAATTACCTTAATAATCATTAAAGAATTTCAATGAGTTAACCGTTATTTTAACAGTAAACAGTTATACAGGATATAGTCCGGTGGCAGGTATAGGCTTTACACCGCAGCAACAACAGGCAATACAAACATACCGAAAACAAAATAATATAGCTTCTGTAATATCAGACGAAGCTGTCGCCAATATGATTAAAGAAAAAGGCGGACAGCTTGCGTCTATTTTCAATTCAAATACATATTCATGGTCTGCCGCACAGCCAAAACTTCCGGATCAGGGAAACGGTACAATATTCGGACAAAAGAAAACCCGGCAACAGCCTGCCGCTAATAATACCCAATCAAAACCTCAAGCACAACCCAAGCAAAGTGCCGCAACAATGCAGCAACAAATACAAAACGCATTGGATAAAAGTACTGATGATTTATTAACAATGCAGGCAGAAATAAACGGCAAAAAATTTAAAAAAGGATTTAATGAAATTAATGTTTATAATCCTGAAATCAAAGCATTATACATAAGAGATAACAGTGCGGATGGAAAACTTGAAGATATGCTGAGCGACAAACTTTTACAATTTGCTCAGGATAATAATATTCCTATAGTATTCCAGAGAAATGTTATAGATTCTTAATAAACTTTTATCCGACAAATAATATGTAAAACTAATATAAAAAATATATTTTAACTTTTGTAACATTATTCACGAGAACTAGTTCTTTAGGATTATATTTTTTACCCTTTTGTGCTATATATAAAATAAGAAGAATTGGATTATAGTAAATAATAATCCAAGTAAGAGAGATATGGAGGCACAAATGTCAGTAGGACAATTCGTATTTATGTTACACAGCCACCT
>JADIND010000036.1 GCA_017694215.1 Candidatus Scatousia excrementipullorum
GTTATATTCCACACAGGTCGGGGTTCAGCCGCCGTCATTTGTGTTATTTGCAAATAATGCAGATTTATTAAAAGATTCTTACAAAAGATACATTGAAAATAAATTACGTGAGGCTTTCGGATTTTTCGGGACACCAATAAAAATTTCAGTACGAGAACGTTCGGAAAAAGAGAAAAACAAATAAATAATTAATTAAATAATATTTTGATAAGACATTTTATTCAGGGCTTCGTCAATATTTTTTGTTTCACATTTTTGGTTAACGGATGCAAGGATTTTACGCAATTCAGATTCGGAAATGTTCAGCAGGTTAGTAATTCTTTCACGCGTGTAACCGGTCGTATTCATAACCACGACTCTGAGTTCCATTTCCGTCAAGTCCTGAATTGATTCTATCATTTTTCGGCTCCTTTTATTATTTTTTAACTATATTATTTATATATAATAATTAACATATATTTTTCAACACTTTTTTGGTTTTGATTAAGTTTTGTCAAGGTTTTCTTGCGATATAACTTATTAGTATCAGCTACTAGGCAATATAAGTCTAATACAAAATTTTGTCAATAATGTCATACTTATATATATGAATAAAAGAACCGAAATTTTAAAACAATTTGGAAGAAATGTTAAAGCTGAACGTGTAAGAAAGGGCTTGACTCAGGAAGCACTTGCCGAGAGAATGAATATTAACAGCGAATACATCAGTAAAGTAGAACGAGGAATGGCAAATATGTCTTTGAAAAAGATAGCCGAACTCGCAGACTATATCGGTGCTGATATCAATGACCTTTTAAGATTTTAGCCCTCCCCAAAAAATAAGTCAAATCTGCAGTAAAAACGTCTAATATCAAGCTTTGCTGCTACAGTAAGATGCTACAGTAAGAATTTCTTTATGCGATTATTCTTTTTCTTTCAGAATTTGCGAATATTTTTCAAGTCTGTCTAATAACGGCTGCATTCTTGCATTAAGTGTATTTCTGTAATGTTCAACATCTTTCGGATTTGTATTGATTTGATTTACAATCATTCTGTCCATTCTTGCTCTGACAGCTATTTTCAAAATTTCCGGAAGATTCATTGCTGTAGGATTATCAGATGAAAGATTTTTATAATATAAATCTTCAAAATTTCTGTTCAAACGGAGTTTCCAGTTAGTGTCGGCTTTCACTCCGCCGTAGTTATAAACCTTATCAATGCCAAAGAAATCAGAAAATGATATCTGGATTTTGTTTGAACTCAAAAATACATCGGCGAATTTTGCTTTCAGTCTTTCCATCGGATTGTTAATTATTTTTGATTCAAAAGCTTTTCGTTCTTCTCCTCTGACAGGATCTGAATTTAAATATCCGCTCAGATAATCCGCAGCCCACGTCCAGTCATGCATTTTTCCGTCTTCGTTAACGTATTTTATACCTGGCAGAGAATCATGAGAGCCAAGATAAGACCAGTTATTGCCTTTATTATTCTTTTCTCTTGCATCTTCCGCCCTTGTGTATGATAGTTCGGTTATACCCGGGAGTTTAAGTTTTCCATAGAAAAGCTCAGCAAATCCAGGCGGATAAGCTCCCAAATCTTCCCATATAGCATCATCCGGTTCAAGCCCGTACCTTTTCATTGTAGGAATAATTATTTTTTCAAGAATTTTAAAATAATTTCCCTTCGGATCCGCACCTTTTAAATCTGACATAAAACCGGCCTTAAGTTTATTAAGTTCCAGCTTGCCGTTATTATCGTAAGAGATAGTATTCTTATCATAAATATAAGGGTTAATAAGTCCGAATACGTGATCTATTCTTACGTTTTCACAATCTTCAAGAGCTGATTCAAGTTTCGCTTGAATAAATTCACCGGCAGGTCCGAGGGAACCGTTTGCTTTGAATAATTTATTAGGGTCAGGAACCGGAAAATCCCAGAGTTGAGGCCCATGAGGACCGTAAGGACAGCCCATACGCATATTTTTCATAAAGGCATCTTTATAAATATACTCTTCTACTTTTGAAGTTCCGACAAGCTGGTCTGCATTATAGTTGAAACCTGCTCTTTTTCTAAAATCTTTATGTTCCTTCATCTGTTTATTTATTAAAAACTGAGAAAAACAATAGAGTCCGATATCTTTTCCGTTACGGTTCATCAGATATTTGTAACGTTCAAGAGCTTTAAGGTTTCTTTCATCCAAAAGCTGCGGAAGATTTCTGTCGATTTCACTTTCCCATTTTTCAAAATTATCGGTTCCGTAAACCTGACTAAGAGCATTAAAAATACCTTCCTTCATTACTCTTTGTCCGTGTGCGGCTTTAAAAGCACTGTATTCCTTATTAAGTTCAAGAGCTTTCGGGTCACGGGTTCTTACTTTTAATATAAAATTTTCGTAAGCTTCCTCCAGAACTTTGTCATAGTTTTCAAAAGCTTCATAGAATTTTGAATATGTATCAATATTATCTCTGTCGTCATACTGAACTGCATACTGGGCAAGTTTTTCATCTGAAATTAAATTTGCGTATGCATCAGTTGAAAGTGAGTTCAAATCAATAAATAATTTATTTTTTGCCCAGACAGTTGAAGCATAAGGCGAAATATCGCGTCTGTTAATCTCACCGAGAGGCCCGAGTTGATTTGAAGTAAACCCGTGCAGTTTTTCAAATTCCACAACATCTCTCGAAAGAGCATTAAAAGGAGAACCGACCCCCATATCATTTTTTGAAACAGGAAAACAGGTTCCATGCATAATCATGGAAACATCTTTTATTCCAAGAAAGTCATATGCCTGACGAATTGTGTCATGCTTATATTCTACCTTTTCGTTGTCCCTTAGCCTTCTCTGAAAAGCCTGTGCTGTATTCAGAGCTGAGATTTTCATTATCTGCATATTATGATAAAACCCCTAAATATATTTTTTTGCTACTTTTCTCAAAATTTTTCGGAAATTTTTATACTTCCGCAATAATTTCTACAGGATAATGACATCCTATTTCTTCTCTTGATAAAACAGTTATATCATTCAAATAATTTGAAAGCAAGGTGAAAAACAGGTGTCTGTATTCCAGCGGAACAATTAATTTAGGAGATGATATCTCATACTGTTTTGATTTTTTAATAATTTTTGCTGCGAGTTTTTCAGCAAAAGAACTGTCTATCCTGACAATATAATCATCGTCCTCATCAGCGTCGGGACCGAATGAATCAAGAGTTTTTTCGCTCAATTCAAAAGCAGAAATCACCCCGTCAGAATTTACATATTTTTTACAAATCTGTCTGCCGAGAGCAAGGCGGATACGTTTTATCAAATCCGCTTTAGGTGAATCTGGAGCATAATCGTTTAATTTTTCAAATATATAGACAATATTCTTAATTGAAACCTGTTCTCTTATCAAACTTGTCAGAATATATCTCAAATCCGAAATTGAGATTACATCCGGAATAAGATTCTCTACAAGAAAACTGTTAGAATTTTCCACAACTTCAATATATTTTTCTATATCACCGTAATCCAGAAGCTCATCTACATATCTTACTGCTGCATGCTCCAGTACATTCGCTATATATTCAGCACCTGAAAGCCCTTTTTCCCAGAAATCTTTTGTATCTTTCCTGTTAAGCCAGATAACTTTTTCACCGGACACCGCATCCGTATCATAAACCGAATCTTTAGGCTTTTTATCCAGATGAATTTTATCAGCCGGAAATACTGCATGCTGCGGATATACCATTCCTCTTGATACTTCAAACCCTCTTATTTTAATACTGAATTCATAAGGATTTAAACTTTCATCATCTTTAAAAATAATTTTCGGAATAACGTATCCTAGTTCATCAGTGAGTTTTAATCTGGTTTTAACGGTTGCAGCAAGAAGAGATTCTTCTTCACTGTCACTTTCGGAATCAACATATTCAAGAAGCTCTTCGCTCAAATTTACCGTCAATTTTTCTTCATGCAGCCTTGCAAACATTATATCCGGAGAAGTTGCCTTTGCCAGACTTGCTTTTAATTCGTCAAGCTCTTTTAATCCGGCTGAAATCTTGTCATTGAGTTTCTTTCTCATAACAGATGCCGGAGCCTCGCCTTCAAGCTCTTTTTTTATTTTTGCAATTTTTTGCTGCTGCATTTTAATTTTTGATTGAATATCAACACAGGTTTCATAAGGTGAAAGTTTTGGAGAAAGCATTTTTTCCATCTGGCTTTTAAACGTAGAGATGTTTATTTCATCACCTGCATCTGAACTACCTTCGGATTTTGCCTCTGACATAAATATACAGTTAAAGGTATAGCCGTCTTCTCCCTCAACCTCGTTCATGCTGTAAAGCTCCCAGCCGTTCATAGACATCTCGTTTAAGAGGTTCTGCAGCTCCTGCACATTTTCACTGGAACAGGTTCTTATAATATACTGCATTTTGTTGTTTCTAAACATAATAACACCCCTTATTTTTTGTCATGTTCTATAAGAATTTTTAATGCCTCAATAGCTGCTTTTATTGCTTTATCAGTATCATGAACAACCGGATTTTCTAGATTTAGCTTTTCTCTTTCCTGATTTGCAACAGTAAGCAATACCGTACCTGTCCTTGTTCTCAGGTAAGAAGATACAATAAACAAAGCGGCAGACTCCATTTCTGAAGCCAGACATCCCATGCGTTTCCATGCTTCCCATTTATTGGTAAGCTCGTATGAAACCGGCATAATCTCAGGGTTATGCTGACCGTAGAAGGAGTCTTTACACTGTACGACACCGGTATGATAAGAATAATTCAGATTTTTTGCAGCATTAACCAGAGCATTAGTAACCGTAAAATCAGCAACAGCAGGATACTCAATCGGAGCATACTCTTTTGATGTTCCTTCCATTCTGACTGCACCTGTTGCGATTACAATATCTCCGCCTTTGACATCAGTATCAATTCCGCCGCATGTGCCCACACGGATAAACGTATCGGCACCGATGTTTCGTAACTCTTCCATCGCGATAGAAGCGGACGCACCGCCAATGCCGGTTGAAGTTACACTGACTTTTTCACCGTTCAAATATCCGGTATAAGTTGTAAACTCACGTCTATCTGCAACCAGAACCGGATTTTCAAAATATTCGGCAATTTTCTTACAGCGTTTCGGATCACCCGGCAAAAGAACATATCTGCCGGCGTCGCCTTCCGATAATCCGATATGATACTGTTCGCCATGCTCTGAATAATTCATATCTCAATTATCCTCTATTGTCCGCTTTTCAATTTTTGAATAACTAAATCAGAAATATCAACACCACCGACAAATACAACTCTGAAATCAAGAATTGCGTCCAGTTTCTGTTCAACGAGAACCTGCTTTGCTGCAGCCTGAATTTTATTGAATACTAATTCTTCTTTTTCAGATTTCATTCTCATAAAAGCTTCCTGCTTAGCATTAAATTCACGGGCAGTAGCGTCTTCAAAATTTTGTTTTTTCAAAGGTGTATCAAGAGCCTTGTACTGTTTTTCTTTGTCAACCATATACTGCTGAAGTTCAAGAGCCTTGGCATCAACTTCTTTAACCGCCTGCTGTGCAAGAGGATATGCAGCCTGAACTTTCTGGTAATCAATATAACCGATACCACCTGCAAAAGCCTGACTTGTGAGAGATAATACTGTTGCACAGAACAATGTCATTGCAGCAATCTTAATTTTTTTCATAAATAATATACCTCCATTATTACTAATATACTAAATCACCTACACCAAAAGTAAAGTAACCGTGGTCAGGACCGTTGTCACCCGCATTTGTAAGAGGGAAACCGTAATCGATAGAGAGAGGTCCCATACCAGGAATATAAAGTTTTAAACCGATACCCATTGATACAGCATAACCCGGTCTGTCATACAGAGTATCCGCAATAGTCGGATTGAAAATCTTACCCGCATCAGCCCACACTGTAAATCTGATGTTATTGAGGAAATTGACCTTTTTAGCCAGTTTTGTTCTGTCCAAAAACGGAATAGGAGTTGCAAATTCGGCTGAACCCATGATGAAAGCATCACCGGTACCAACACCGCTCATCTTGAAACCTCTGATGGTATAAGGTCCGCCTAAACGATAAGCCATAACATCAGGCATATTGTCGCCGTGGATTTTTCCGCCCCCGCGTGCCATAAATGACAGTGAAGATTTCTTACCTATCGGAATATAATGTTTAATTGTACCTGACAGTTTACCATGTGTTTTATCAAAGTCAATCAACCCGAGTTCTTCCGAGAATCTGATACTTGCAATAGTACCTTTTCTGGTAACAGCACCGGAATCTCTCGAATCATAAATCAAAGCAGGACTCAAAGACATAAACAGACCGCCGTCCAGCTGTTTTGCACGCTCGGATATTGGAACCCCGTAGCGTTCAAACATAGACGCAATTTTATTGAAGTCACCTTCTCTAACATCAATATGCTCAACACCAAGCGAGAAAGTTGAAGTCAGGTGCTTGTTTTTCTTCATCCTGTGAGCAACAGTAGCTTCACCGCCGAATCTTCTTTCAATAGCAAGAGGAACCTGATAACTACCGAAATCTCTGAAGAATAATTTAGCCATTAAAGAGGTGTCGGCATTAAGGAAATGAGGTTCAAAAAAGCTCAATTCAGCCTGCATGTTCATTCTTCGTTTAATTGAAGCATCGTTAAGAATTACACCGGAACCGACCAAACCGTTCAAAGAAACTCTCTGGTTTCTGCCGCGGAAGTTGTTATCTGCAATACCGATAGAACCGAATACACCGGTTACGGAATCAAGACCGCCGCCGACCGAAATATTTGCGGTTCTCTGTTCCTGAACATTGATTGTAACATCATACAAATCAGGATCGTCCGGCGTAGGTTCAATTTCTCTTGTCACATCTTTAAATGCCTGTGTAGCATAAAGCCTTACTAAATCTTCCTTAATCTGGTTTTCGTTATAAACAGTACCAGGTTCTGTCATAATATTTCTTGCTATAATGAAATCTTTTGTTTTTTCATTACCGGAAATTGCGATTGAATTAACGACACCCTCTTTAATTTTGATATTAATTGTACCGTCAGGGTCATCCGAAACAGATTCAACTCTGGAAAGAATATAACCTTTTGAATTATAAATATCCTGAATTTCCACGATAGCCTGATTTAGCTGTGCGATATTCTGCGGCTTACCTTTCATATCCATTAAGGTATTAAGAATTTCTTCGGTCGAAACAACGGTATTGCCTTCAATAGTAAAATCGGTGACAGGGGAATTTTCTTCAAGGATAAGTTTTAAGGTAACGGTTCCGTCAGGATTATTTACCGGCAAAGCACGCATTTTTTCAGTAAAATAACCCATTTGATAAATGGTTCTTAAATCATTTTGCACAACATTTCTGTCAAATTTGTCACCTTTTTTGAGGGTTATTTTTTCAAGAACGGTTTCCGGACTGATAACATTAAGACCATGAACTTCAATATCTTTAATAACACGTTCAGCTTTTTCCGGAGTTTCTTCACCTGCAGCCTGCATCATTTTTTCCGCAGCAGAATCATCCGTATAAAAATCATCCGCACAAAGACCGCTTAACGGAAAGATAGCAACTATCAATAAAGGTAGTATTAATTTATAAAGATTATTGTTTTTTTTCAAAAGAACCGGTCCTTACTATTCCCTCTCTATACAACATTATAGCATAAACTAACGAAAGTAAAAAAATTAATATTTATATACATTTACATATCCAGAATTTTTCTATAAACGGCGTTTTTATTAATATTATACAGAGAAGAAAGTATCACTGAAATCTCCTTTGCTTTAAAACCTCTGGTTAAAAGCAGATTAATTTTTTCATCAAGATTAACATCATTTTCATGCTGATTTTGCCTGAAAACCAGTACAACAAGCTCACCTTTAACACCGTTTTGTTTAAAATATGCTAAAAGATTTTCTGCCGAATCCGTTACAATTTCTTCAAAAACTTTTGTTAATTCTCTACCGACAGCAACTTTAGTTTCGGGGTTAATTTGTTTTATAATCTCAAGAGTCTTAATCAACCTGTTAGGAGATTCATAAAAAACCGTGTCGGAAAATTGATTTTTTTTCAGCAATTCAACAATTTGCGGCTCTGTTTTCGGGAGAAAACCCAGAAAAGTGAAATCTTCACTTTCTCTCGGAATTTGCGAAAGAAAAGTTACGACAGCATTAGCCCCCGGCAAAGAGGTTACGCTAAACCCGTGTTCTTTCAATTCGTTGACAATAACCGCCCCCGGGTCGCAGAAAAGCGGAGTTCCGGCATCAGACACAAGTGCTATTTTCCTGTCATCTTTCAGAATTTCCAAAAATTTATTTATGCGTTCTTTTTCATTAAATTTATGATAAGAAATACATTTTGTTTTTATATCAAAATGATTGAGAAGTTTTTGTGTAACTCTGCTGTCTTCACAGGCAATTATATCGACTGATTTTAAGACATCCAGTGCCCTTAGCGTAATATCTCCGAGATTTCCAATAGGTGTTGGAACAATATAAAAATCATATTCTTTCATAAGCTGATTTTAACACAGACCTGCCGGATATAAAAGTCAAATAAAACAGGCTACAAAATTTTATGTCCACTCTGAAATTTCTTTTTTACTCGGTTCCCAGAAACATTTTTCAATCTCACCCGGTTTGCAGTAGCGGCAGAACGGAGTCGGCTTAACCATTGCGTTCAAAACTGACTCCCATTTGTCAGCTTTATAAATATCAACATAATCAAATTCACTGACTTCAAGATTTGTACCGAAATATTTATTAAAATGTTCTATATGAGCGAGAGTGCAGCAAGTATATAGTTTACCTTTTTTCAAAGTTGCACAATTTTTTACCGCACAACGTCTGAAAGAATTAACCCAATACTGCTTGCCTTCAAGATCTAGTTTATATTTTGTCCATAATTTTCTGTTCTGCTCGTCTTTTGCAACGGAAGTATACCCGAGGAAAACACCATGTTCGCGGGCTTTTGCCTCAACAGATTTATAATCCATATTCAGGGTATAATCAGAAACCCAGAGCTGAATATTATAACGTTTGCAAGCTTTCCAGAATCTTTCTTCCTGCTGCGGCAGAAGAATTCCGTTAGTAATAACAACGAGTTTTGTATTAGGGAAAAGACTTCTTGCAATCGGGAAAAAGTCAATAATTTCCGGATGCAAAAGCGGTTCCCCGCCAAGAAGAAACATCTCGCCGATATCGCCCCCGGATAATTCCGAGAGTCTTGTCAAATCTCTTTCAAAATCATCTATATCAAGAAAGAACTTTTCTGCAAGCGGCGAAAAATGAGTACAGCCTTTACAATTAAGATTACAATGATCTGTTAAATGAATATCTACTTTTTGTAACATAATATTAAGTATATAAAAATTAAAAGTTATTGTCAATTCAAACGGAGGCTGAAATCTACTGCAAACAGATGAAATTTGCTGCAGAGAATTGCCGTGAAAATAACAATGATAGTAATTTTATTGTTGGGCTGAAAGCCCAACCTACTTAGCTCCCTCTCACCTTGCTGGAGAGGGCTGGGGCGAGGGGGCGGACAGGATAAAAAGTGTTGCAGAGCCCTAGCCCCCTTTTGTAAAGGGGGAATAGATGGGGGATTTTTTCCCATGTCATTCTGAAACGTTAATCACGGCGGCTGTGCGGCTACGGAGTGTCGGAAAACCCTCCGGCACTCCGTGCCACCTCCCTTACAAGGGAGGCGTTTTATGGCGGAGCGTGTGCGTAAGCACGATAGCGGAGCAGAAAGGTGAAAATTTTCTAAGAGCCTGAAACCAATTCAGGATGACAGGATGCTGCGGTATTGCGATTGCGGGTCGGAGCCCGCAATGACGCATAATAGTCCCTCTCCAGAGGGGAGAGGGGGCAGACTAAATATAATTGCCTTACCAATGAAAGTGTTTAGTAGTTTTTTGTAATCTCTGATTACCGAAACCTACATTACTAAAAAGGCTCAACTAAATTTTCTACGCTTTCAGGATGACATGGAGAGGCGGCTGTGTAATTGCAGAGTATAGAAAAATCCTCCGCCGCATACGCGGTACCTCCCTTACAATAGTTGTGCCGGCTCGCCTGCATAAATAATAAAAAGGGGTATATCAAAGATACCCCTTTTTATTATTTCATTGATTTCAAAATTGTTTTAGTTTTTTGTTTTTGAGCATTGGTATCATTTTTCTTTTTGCCGAAATTGAACCAGTCAAACATATACTGCAAGCCGAGCTGGAAGCCAATACCGGTTCTTCCGCCGTTTCTGAGTGTAATTTGGATATAAGAATTGAGTCTGTCTTTCCAGGTTTTTGTAGCACCGATACCGTACTGGAGATATCCGTGACGCATATTGAGGTTCGGCAAATCCACGTTACCAGCCTGTCCTCCTACCTGCTCGTTAATATTAAACATATACTGGATTGTACCGTATAAACTCCAAGTTTCTCGTGCATAAATAAGGTTTAAACCCGGAGCAACATTTATACCGTTAAGAAGACCCGAATTCATGCCCATAACACCGTAATCTGTACCCCAGCTTTGTTTACCGAAAATATTATAAGAAATAAAAGCTGTCGGCTGGATTGTAAAGTGTTTGGTAGCGTGAAGATTATATGCAAGTTTTGCGGCAGTCCCTGCAAACCAGTTACCGGCATTTTCGTTAAAACCTGCGACCTGCATTTCGTTATTGTAACCACCGCCGTACGCCATCATGGAAGCGATAAAGTCGTTTTTCATAAATGTTCCCATGAAGCCGCCCTGTCCGCCGTTCTGGTACATATTCACGCTGTTAAAGTTCTGATTGCTGCCGCTATAGGCGATGAATGCTGTCGGGAGGAACTTCCAACCGTCTTTTAAATCTACTACAGGGAAATCTGCACCAACGATTGCACCATAAGCATTGTTACCAACATTAAGCCCCTGTGACATTGATAAAGTTTCAAAGTTTACATAAGACTTAAACCACAGTCCGCCATCTTCTTTTTTATACTGGTAAGGTGCAAACATAGGTTCAACCGAAGCATATTTGTTGGCTGTTTTATCGCTGTCAAGATATCTTTCACTATGCAGTATAACATGGTTCAGAATGATATCATCGATTGCAAGCTGATTATTATACATAGCAAGGGTTGCAGCCTGTCCGCGGAATACCTGTGGATTATAGCTGACAAGATTTGCGGTATAAAGGCCGGAACCTTGAGAAAAGAGTTTGTAATTACCGATAGGCGTGAATATGGCTTTATCTGTAGCCATAAAATCCACATTTTCAATAGAATCGGCATCAAATATCTGGAATTTAATTTCTCTATCAACAGGAGCTCCGCCGATAAAATTAAAATCTGCAACATTTAAAATACCGCTTGAATCAGATTTTAAATTGTCGATTATAAAAGTATCACCAACTTTATGTCTTGCATCAAGGTCAACTGTTACATTATTTAAATCATTAATAACAGCATTTGTAATTGAGGAGTCATCAAGAACACCGTTCATAACCTGCAATGCGGAATTATTTTCCATTGTAAGGTTAGCAACCGTAAAGTCTTTAGTTGCAGAACCGAGGAACAGGCTTGAATTATTTTTAATATAAACATCTCCGCCTGTTATATAGCTGTCGGCATCTGTGATATAAATATGTGACTCATTATCAAAAGTTGAAGAACCGCTTACCTGCTGCAAACCACCGCCGGCTCCGGTTGCATTTGTTACACCATCTGTTGTAAGAACACCATCAAAGATGTGAATCATACCGTTCCATTTGTCGTTGGAATCAAGATTTAATTCAGCACTATTATTGACATTGACAAGAGCTCCACTCTGTATATCAACAGCAACTTCCTTTTCAATAACACTTGGTCTTTGAATATTTAAAACTGACCCGCTGTTCAGGTTAAGGTTTCCGCTGTCAGCATCAAGAATACCGGTTTCTTCAGGATTTGTTACGGCATAGTTGAGCGTTCCTCCATTCAGATGGATTGTACCTTCATCTTCCCATATATCGTCATTCCCGATTTCCAGAATTCCGCCCGTAACTTCTGTTGTAACTCCGTCGCGTATGTTTGTTTGAACTTTATGTGCTATATAACTGTCTTTATCTGCTAGTTCAAGATATCCTCCGGCAAATTCAAGTAACCCTCCTGAAGCTTGAAGTTTTCCGTTAGGATTACCAGCTGAAGTTACATTATCAACTGTTAAACTACCATCCGTCATAAAAATATCGCCGTCCCATTCGTCCAATTCATCATTCAGAATAAGACTTCCGCCGTTAATATAAGTTGTAGTACCATCATTGACAATAGCCGTTACTTCTTTTGAAATTGAACTCCCTTGATTTAAAACAAGACTGCCTGAGCCGAGTGTAACTTCTCCGCCCTTTGCCACAAGTGTACCGTTATTACGGTTATTACAGTCAAAACCATCAATATTAAGAGTTCCGTTTGTTACGTTAACTGTACCGTTCCAGATATCATTAGTACTTATATCTGTTGCACTGGAATTAAGATTTACAACAACATCTTTGCCGTTAAGCGTTAATGAAGAACCTCCGCTGATACCTGTTGCCGCGTCTTTTGCAATACTGCCTGAAGTCAGGGTTATATCTGAATTAATAGCCCCGGTACTACCCTGAGCATCCTGCCCTATATTAAAATTACCGTCATTAACGGTTAAATTACCACTCCACGCTTCTTCAGTAGCCCAGTTCAAGGTACCATTATTAATTGTATTTACGGAACCTTCGCCAAAGAAAGTATTTGTAACAGTTGTAACACCGTTTTCCTGAACAAATGAACCGGTAAATTTAGAGTTATCACCGTTAAGAGCAAGCGTTCCGGAATTTGTAATCTTACCTGTACCTATAATATTGCTGTTGACTGTATTAATACTGCCGGCATCAATAGTCCAGGTTCCGTCGTTTGTAATATCAGTATTGAAAATATTTGTACCCTGAATAGTGGCGGCACCTGCGTTATATATATCATTCTGACCGGCCTGACCGGATGTACCTTTCAAGGTAACATTTGCAAGTATCATATCGCCTGCGGCATTGTAAATTGCACCGCCCTGTTGTGCAATATTATTTGTAAAAACAGTATCAGTAACAGTAAGCTTTCCGCCGTTATTATAAATAGCTCCGCCAAGACCGGCTGCTTTGTTGTTTTGTAAAATTACATTATCAACAGTTATTTTAGCCGATGCACTATTATTTTCAATAACAGCACCATTGGCTGATGTAGAACCGTTTTCACTGACATTTGTGCGGTCTTTATATGCATCCTGAATAGTAAGGTCTTTAATATTTAATTCAACATCAACACCTGATGCGATATTAAAGAAACTTCCGTTTTCATAACTAACAGGGTCAATCGGCTGCCCGCTCTCATCAAGAGAAGGTTCAATTTTACCGGACAGGATACTCAATTCCGGATGTTCCGAATCTTTACCCGTAACATTAAAGATACCTTTTGCGGTTGCACTGAGAGATTTATCTATATTGTAAGTATAAGCACTTGTATCATCTTCTGTACCCGGGTTAATAACCGAAAACTGAAAGAATCTGGAGCCATCGGCTTTGTTCATATCATACAGTGTATTGTTATTGGTTTTTCCTGTAGTTTCAAGGAAGATACTCGTCTTAGAGTCAGTAATACCGACACTGTAAGTATAAGCGGTAGTGGCACCCTGCATAACAACTTCACCCTCATTCTGGGTAAATTGGGCGTTGCCTTTCAAAACATCATCGGTAGTATCTACACGTCCTGTGTCATATCTTTGAGAACCTGTTTCAATACCGTCAATAAAGATATTTCCGATAGTAAAATCAGCAGTACCTAACCCTTCATTTGAAATAGTAAGAGTATCGGTATCCATATAACCTTGAGTTGCACTTCCGAGTTCATCACGGAATGTGGCATTAATATCAAGTCTTATGGTATCGTCAGTTGTAAGTTTTGAGAAAGAGTAATCTTTCATCTCACCATCAGCTGCAAGGTCAAGAGTTGTACCGTTTTTCAATGCATAAGTTGTTTCTCCGGTAAAATCGGTTACACTGCCTAAAGCCACAACAGCGTTATCAAAACTGACAGTATTTTCATTGCCGTTTTTAATAGCACCGGCCAGAGTATAGTTACCGTCAACGAATTCAGCCTTCGCACCGGCTGCACCTTCAACAAAGTCAACGACGCCGCTAATCGCACTGCTGCCGGTTCCTGTAGAAGTATGGCTCAATACTGCATTACTTCCGAGGTGTACTTTATCGTAATCAACAGCGGAAGATGTAATTGTCAGGCTGCCTGCGTTAATATTTTTATCACCGCCAAAAACTTTTCCGCCTTCCTCAACGGTTGTTGTGCCTGCTGTTTGAGTAAATTCACCGGTAAAGCCGGAGGCATCTGAAGTATTTTTCAGAGTAAGCGTATTTGCATTTGTAATAGTTCCGCCGGTTCCGTTAACCGTGCCGGAGATATTAAATACTGAATTATTTGCAACAGTACCGCCATTGCTTGTAAGTATTCCGGAGATATCAAGAGTTCCGTTGTTTGTAAAGGTGCCGCCTGTAGTTTCAAGAGTACCCGACACATTAAATTCGCTGCCGGCATTATTTGTAACCAGAGCATTATCAGAATTTACGAAATTGTTTGTAACATTGATAATACCAGCATTAGTAACACTGCCGCTGCCTGAATTTGTAAATGAACCCGTTATGAAAAGTGTACCTTCGTTGGTTACTTTACCTGTACCGCTATTGGTAAGTTCACCGCCGTAGGTTACATTATTTTTAGTAGTGAGAGTTGCAATTTCAGTACCGTCGATTGCGAGGTCTGCCTTTGTATTTGAATTATCAAGGATTAAATCAAGATCGAGGTGGGAACTTTTTTCACCGTTGATAGATGCAATAATGGAATCTGCATTACTGTTATTAAGAATTTCAACATCAGAATTACTTGTATAAAAAGTAGAGCCGTCAGCAAGATACGAACCTGAGTTGAAAATAACAGTACCGCTCATAATCTCATTATTTTTAAACATTGAACCGTTTTCTTTAACGGTCGTAGTACCGCCTCGCTGAGAGAACCATCCAAGATTAGAATTATCCCCTTCCAGTGAAAGATTGATATCATCTACCCGGAAATAACCTTCACCTTTAAGCTGACCGGATATTGTCAAGTCAACATATGAGAATAATTCTGCACCTTGTGCAATATTTATGGTATCAGAACCAAACAATGAATCTGAAGTGGCTCCGTAATCCTCATCAAGATTTATAGTCCCTTTGTTAATATTAACCACACCGGTAAATCCTGTGTTGTTACCTGTCATATATAACGTACCATCACCTATTTTTGTGAAAGTGCCGTCTTTTTCCTTTTCTGAAGAAAGATTAGAAAGGAATGAATTCTTGTCGTTTATTTGTTCCCGGGCAATATCAAAAATCAATTCGGCATCTTTTGAAATTGTTGTACCTGAAGCATTGTAGTAAGCATCATTTATATCATCATCAACATATTTCAAAATACCTTCCGCAACAGATACCTGACCTGAAAAATCGGAAAAATCTCCGTTTATAGTCATTGTATTGGAACCTGACTTGATTATCTCAGCATTTGTAACACCATCAGCAAGTGTTACGTTATTTTCAGTCATAGTAAAATCTGAACCGATTTTATACTCAACAGAACCATAGTTTTTCGTCACTTTAATAATTGCATTTTCAAGCGAAGGAGCTGTTTGACTTGCGAAAGTCAATTTTCCGTAACCTTCAATATTTACACTACCCGTATAATCAGCACTGTTGTTATCTGCAACAACAAGATTCCCGCCATATTCTATATTAATAGCAGCAGTATTATCGTCGGAAGCAAGTCCGCTGTTTATCGTAACATCACCGCCCTGCTGTACATTCATAATACTGTTTTGGGCAAAATAAATATCATTAGCTGAACCGTTTGCCGTATTACCGGTAAATGTTGAATCACTGATATTAATAACGGCATTTGCGGCATTATAGATAGCTCCGCCCTGTGCAGTTCCGCCCGTGGCAGTAACAGAGTTATTTGAAAAAGTCGTACCGCTTATATTAGCAGTACCGGAGTTGTACAATGCCCCGCCCTGTGCAGTGAGAGTAAGATTATTAGATGTTCCTTGAGCAATAGCACTATTATCGGTAAAAGACGACTCATTTGAAATTGTTAGATTACCGCTGTTATACAATGCTCCGCCGAGAACAGTTGCATTTGCTTCTGTAACACCGCTGTTCCCCTCTGCATTAATATTTGCAGTAGCAGTTGTGGTATTAAATGAGGTATTTGAAATATTCATCTGATTTGTATTATATACAGCACCACCAAGAATTTCCGAAGTCAAAATATGGTCTCTGGCAACAGATGAACTTTTAGAACTAGCAGTTGAAGTAACACTGTTATCGGAAAACGATGAATCTGATATTTGGGAGTTACTGTTATTATTAACAAGACCGCCATGTATCTGCATCGTAACATCACGCCCCAAACGTTCTCCGCTTATACCAACGGTATTATTTGTAAAGTTTGTCTGATTAAAATTTAAACTTCCTGCAGTCTTTTCCGAATGAGCAATCGCCCCCTCCAACAGCCAGTTTACTTCATTTAATGTTCCGGAATCCATAGAGTAATTGTAATTTAAATTTTCAAATTTAATATCATTAAAAGTTAAAGCCGCAGAATTTGAAACTCTAAAACCTGTATGATTTTCGTCATTATTCATTAACTCACCGGAAATACTGTGCCCGTTGCCCGTTACAACTATATGTACGGCATCGGAAATTGCAGGAATTGTGTCATTATGATAATGAAAATCTCCTAAATCAACCGGTCGTAATATAATATCATTTTGTATATTTAACGTATTATCGTTACCATAATCAGCATTATGAATATCGCAACCGCTAGTTATATCTTCCGCAACGGACGGCAAACCAAAACTCAAACCACCTACCAACAACGACATTATAATTGCATACTTTAATACATTTCCCTCTGTCTTCATCTTATTTTCCCTATCAATTTTTACACGATATACTTAGTATAAAATAAAAATTTTTCTATGTAAACGAATTTACATAGTATCGTGGATATAATTATATATAATATCCTCTGATTGTACTAAAAATAACGTTTGGAGTTTATACAATTCTTAATAATTTATATTAAAAAACGTTAATACAAGGGCTGCAGGGAATAACGGATGTTTTTCGCCACTACGGGCGTGAGCCACATTCGCACACAACATGTCATCCTGAACTGGTTTCAGGATCTTAGAAAATTTTCACCTTTCTGCTCCGCCATCGTGCTTACGCACACGCTCCACAGTAGCGAGCGTCCTTAAAAAAGTAGTGTAGCACTTTGTGCCACACTACTTTTTATCCTATTTACCACTCAAATTCGCCATTCTCATCATAATCGGTATAAACCAGAGGATTTTTCTTGCCGGATAATATATTATCTAAACTTGAAGTTCCCATTGCACCCCAATAATCTTTTCCGATTTTATTTTTAAAAACATTAATCTGGTATGCATCATATCCGAACTGATTAGGGCGTCTTGAACCGTTTACGTCAAATACAACTATTCCACAGTTATTTCGGGTTTGTGTCCAGGTTGCTGTTGTTCCGTCCGGATTTTTTTTAATACTTCCATCCGAATTGTAACTGTTTCCGCTTACAACATAATCTGCACAATCACTGTTTTTTGTACCTATGGCAAGAACTACACCATTATTCAACACTATTCTCGGATAACCGGTCATATTAGTCATTTGAGCTCCGGTTGCCCCGCTTTGCAAAAGTGATGCGTATTTTATTTTATAATTCAGATTCTTGCAGCCTTTTGCATTCGCACCTGCCTCACAATATCTCGCTCCGTTAAAATACTTGCTTAACTCCTTTGTTATCTCCGCTGAACTTCGGCCTTTCGCAAACAAAGAGCTGTTATCCCCGGGCGTTCCGTAATTTGCCTGAACAAGCTCCAAAGCCTGAGCTATTGACGTGTAGGTCTTTTTCACCCGTGTGATTATCTCTTGCTCCCTATATTTATTTACTAATGACGGAAGTGTCATTGCCGCTACCACGCCGATTATTCCTAATGTTATTAACACTTCCGCAAGCGTAAACGCTGCTTTACGGGTACCTGCAGAGTATGCTGAAAAACCCTCCGGCACATTCGTGCCACCTCCCTTACTAAGGGAGGCTTGGGTTTCCCTCGCCCTACGGGAGAGGGTTAGGGTGAGGGGGTGAACTGGATTATTAATTGGTTGCAGCATCCTTGCACCCTCTTTATTATGGGGAAAATGGAAGGATGATTTTTTATATTGAGATCCTGAAACAAGTTCAGGATGACATGACCCTTTACCCTCTCTCTTTGTGAGAGGGTTGAATTGCTTAATGAACTTTGTGAATTTAGCAATTCGGGTGAGGGTTAGGGTCAAGGGTGCCTTCCGTGAACCCACAGGCACCGACATACAGCCTTCCTTAATTGGAAGACTTTCTGATTCTATATTCTCTAAACTACCCAAAAACTCAAGCGGAGAGCTTAAATCAGTTTGCCCCCCCCCCGAAAACTATTGTCAACACTGCATTTTGCATATTTTACTCTCCTTTTAATTTATGTTATCTTATTATTATAATCTATATTGATTACTTTTTCAACATTTTCCCTAAGTTAATATTATTTAAACATTTTCCAACTGTTCAACAATATTTTCAACACCGTCGAATTTTGCAAGTTTTAATGCTGCTTCCTGCAAAGAATGTAATTTTTCAGGATTTGTAATTAATGAAACAATATTTTCAAGCAGAGTCTTTTCGTTCATATCGCTGTCTTCAAGATATAAAGCCGCACCTTTTTCCACCATATATTTAGCATTTTTACGCTGATGATCCGCAGCAGCATGAGGATAAGGTACAAGTATAGACGCAACAGAACATGCTTCAATTTCAGAAAGACTCAGCGAACCTGCTCTGGAAACAGCGATATCGGAAGCTTTTAAAACAGCAGCCATATCATCAAAATACGGTTTTATTATTAAATTTTTATCGTTTTCATACTCCGGATAAATCATTATAAGCTGTTCAATTACCCGTTCAAAATTTTTATTACCGGTCTGGAATATCACCTGAACATCATACTTATCAGAAAGTGTCTTTAAAATTTCAACAGCTGCATCATTAATAGTTCTGGCTCCTTGCGAGCCGCCCATAATACAAACAGTAAGTTTTTCGCAAAGACCGAGAACTTTTCTGGCTTCAGGTTTTGTAAGAGTCTTAAATTCCGGACGTATCGGATTTCCGCCCACAAAACAGTTATCATTTTTTATAGTTTTTTTAGCACATTCAAAAGCTAGAGAAACAGACTTTGCATAAGG
>JADIND010000037.1 GCA_017694215.1 Candidatus Scatousia excrementipullorum
CAACCGTCACCCCATGTCATCCTGAACTGGTTTCAGGATCTCTTAATTATTACAAATAAAGAGATTCTGAACAGTCATAATTCCCGTGAGCCGCAGCGGTTAACGTTTCAGAATGACATGAGGAAAATCCCCCTTCTCTTCCCCCTTTAAAAAAGGGGGCTAAGGCTCTGCCTCACTTTTTATGTTCGCCCCCTCTCCCTAACCCTCTCCCGTAGGGCGAGGAAGTATAATGCCTCCCTTCATAAGGGAGGCGGCACGAATGTGCCGGAGGGTTTTCGACCATGCGTTATTGCCGGACTTTACCAGCAACCGTTTTGCCGGACTTGATTATCAGGAAAATCTCTTACCTTTCCTTAATCGCTGTTACTTTCTTCCCATTACATGGATGTGCAGGTGAGATACTTCCTGTCCGGCTTCTTTGCCTGTATTAATTTGCGTTCTGTATGATTTTAACCCTGCTTTTTCTGCTGCCTTTTTTACCCCCATAAGCAGTTCTCCCATGAGATTCTTGTCCTCAAGCTCGTTTAATGATGCAACATGAACTCTCGGGACAACCAGCATATGCACCGGTGCTTTCGGGTTAATATCATTAAATACAACAAGATGTTCGTTCTCGTAAACAAATTCAGTCCCGAATTCTCCGTTAATTATCTTACAAAAAATACAATCTTCACTCATTGCTTATCCCCTTTCTTTATATGGGGAAATTTTATAACACCGGCAGAGAAAAAGCAACCGTGCCCCCTTTTTAATCTCCGTACATCATGTTTTTCCGGATTTATTACTTTTTGTTAAAAAATAAGGCTATCAATGTTATTTTCTGGTAAAATATACGCATAGATTATTTTAAGGAAATCGGATAGGGTATGTTAGTCAAAAGAGATGATATAAGAGCTTTGATAGATGCCATTCATCATGCGGGCAAAACCGTTGTCTGCACCAACGGATGTTTTGATATTCTGCATGTCGGTCATGTGAGATATCTGGAAAAGACGAAGTCGTTTGCAGATTTTTGTATCGTACTTTTGAATTCCGACAAATCCGTTCGTTCGATAAAAGGCCCTTCCCGCCCGATTAACAACGAAAATGACAGAGCGGAAATCTTGAGTGCATTAAGATGCGTTGATTATGTCGTGCTGTTTGATGAGGACAGTCCGGCGAACCTTCTTGATGAAATTAAACCTGATGTGTATACAAAAGGCGGGGATTACACAATGGAAACTCTGCCCGAGGCGGATATTATGCGGAAAAATAATACGCGGGTTGAATTTATAAGTTTTGTGGAAGGTAAATCCACAACCGGTATCATTGAAAAAATGAAAAATAATTAATGAAGGAGTATATAACTATGAGAACTTTTACAGTAGAAGAAATTTCACAAATCACCGGCGGAATGCTTACAAAAGCAGCTGATGTAAAAATTTCACACATCGCACCTCCGCTGCTGTCTGACGAAAACACTCTGGCTCTGGCCCTCGGCGAAGAAGAGATTGCCAATCTCGCCAAATCAAAAGCAAAAGCCGCACTTGTTCCTTTAGGAGTCCAGATTGACGGTTTAACAACAATCGAGGTTGAAAGACCGCGTCTTGCAATGATGAAACTGTTGAATCTTTTCTACGTTCCGCCGTTTGTAAATAACGGTATTCATCCGACAGCCGTTGTTGATGCAAGTGCAAAATTAGGCGAAAATGTTCAAATCGGCCCGAATGTCGTCATCTCTCACGACGCCGTTATCGGTGACAATACAAAAATTCTCGCAAACTCCTACATCGGAGGCGGTGCCGTTCTCGGTAAAAATTGCTTTATACACCCGGGGGTTAACATAGGCGACAGAGTTAAACTCGGGGATGACGTTATTCTTCATCACGGTGTATCCCTCGGTGCCGACGGGTTCAGTTTTGTTACGGAAAATCCGGATAACATTGAACAGGCAAGAAAAGACGGAGCTATTAAAGAAGAAAATACCAAACAGGTTATCTTCAAAATTCCTTCAATCGGTTCCGTTGAAATCGGCAACAATGTTGAAATCGGTGCCAATACTACCATTGACCGCGGTACTATCGAAAATACCACAATCGGCGACAATACAAAAATCGATGACCTCGTTATGATTGGTCACAACTGTAAAATCGGTAAAGGATGTCTTATTGTTTCGCAGGTCGGTATCGCAGGAAGCTGTGTTATCGGTGACAGAGTCGTTATTGCAGGTCAGGCAGGTTTGGCTGATCATATCGAAATCGGCTCCGATACAATTATCACAGCAAAAGCCGGTGTTACAAAATCTTTCCCTGAAAAATCTATCGTTGTAGGTATTCCGGCTGTTCCGAGAAAAGAATTTATCAAACAGCTTAAAACAATGAAAGACGCTCAGGAAATATTTGCTAAATTCAGAAAATACGAACCTATGTTAAAAGTATTCGAGGAAGAACATCAATAATGGTAACTTTAAAAAAAGAAGCCCGCATATCCGGCAACGGTTTGATGAAAAATAAGCCGTGTAAGGTGGAATTTTTTCCGTCAAATACGGGGAAAATCCGCTACTTTGTAAGTGGTGAAGAAATTACGGCAGATGCAGACAATGTAGTTTCTACCGAACACTGTGTTGTTCTGGGAAAAAATAAAGCAAAAGCAATGCTAACCGAACATTTGACTGCGGCACTTGCTTTTTGCGGTATTGATTCTCTCGATATCTGTATGGACGAAATGGAGGTTCCCGCTCTAGACGGAAGCTCCAAAGAGTGGGTTAAACTTTTTAAAGAAACAGGTATTGACAAACCGATTTTTTATAAACCTAAAAAATACACGGTGTCTGAACCGGTTTATTACCTGAACGGGAAAACAAGCCTTGTTATCCTGCCTGATGATGAATTATTCATGTCTTATGCAGTAAATTACAACCATCCTGATTTAAAGCAATGCTGGATTAACTATAATCCGAAAAATCAGGAGGAAATTATTGAAGCCAGAACATTTGGATTTTACAAGGATTTGAAGAAATTTCAGATGCTCGGGTTTGCTCAGGGTGTAACTTTTGACAATACTGTAGGTTTAAAAGATGAAGGATACACAACGGATTTACGCAGTGACAAAGAACCGGTTAAGCATAAAATGCTCGATTTGGTCGGCGATTTGTATCTGACAGGCGTCAATCCGTTACACATGAAATGCCAGATTCTTGCAAAAGAAGCCGGACATGCCGTACATATTAAAGTTGCAAAAATTTTGAAAGATAAACTTATTGAATGCAAATAATTAATAAAGTAAGGAGAATATAGATGACAGAAGAAAAAGAAGTGTTGAGTTTTAATACTTTGGAAATCATGGAAATGATTCCGCACCGTTTTCCGTTTTTGCTTGTTGACAGAATTACGGAATGCGTTCCGGGAAAGTATGCAAAAGGGTACAAAAATTTAACAATGAACGAACAGTTCTTTCAGGGGCATTTTCCGGGTAACCCTATTATGCCGGGAGTTTTGCAGCTGGAAGCTCTCGCTCAATGTTCGGCTCCTGTTTTGATGACAATGCCTGAATACAAAGGCAAATTAACTCTCTATGCAGGAATTGACGGTGTACGTTTCAAAAATATCGTAAGACCCGGTGACAGATTCGATATGGAAATTGAACTTACAAAAGTTAAAGGCCCTGTCTGCAAGGCTCACGGTAAAGGTTCGGTTGACGGAAAACTCTGTGTTGAAGTTGATATGACTTTTGCACTGAAGTAAAATTATAATTACAAAAACAAAAAAATTCCTGTCCGTATTGACCTGTGGCAGGAATTTTTTATATCTGTTCAAAGCATAAGAAAAAGAAGCCGAAAATTCCGGCTTCTTAGCTTTTTCATACTTTCCGGCCATTATGTTTATGAAACTTGAATATCTTTTTCAAATCCAAACAATGAACTTACTGATTCATCGTCGTGAATTCTTGAAATTGCCTGTCCTAATAACGGAGCGATGGATAATTGCTTAATATTCGGAGGCATTTTTTCCATATCAAGCGGAATTGTATTTGTAACGATACATTCTTTTATAGGCGATGATGCAATTCTTTCAACTGCCGGGCCAGAGAACACAGGGTGTGCGGCACATACGTAAACATCTTTTGCACCTTCTTTTTTCAATAATTTAGCAGCTTCACAAATTGTTCCTGCAGTATCAATCATATCATCGAACATAACACAGACTTTATCTTTTACATCACCTATAACGTGTGATGCGATTGCTTCGTTGTGTTTGTCGCGGCGTTTATCAATGATTGCAAGGGTACAGCCGATTTGTTTTGAAAAATGTCTTGTTCTCTGAACTCCGCCTGTATCAGGACTTACAGCAACCATATCATCAGGATTAATTTTTAAACTCTTAATATAATTTACCAGAATCGGAGTAGCAAAAATATGGTCAACAAGGATATTGAAAAATCCCTGAATCTGACCAGTATGCAAATCCATTGCAAGAACCCTGTCCGTGCCGGCGGTTGTGAGCAAATCGGCAACGAGTTTGGCAGTAATTGCTTCTCTGCCGGAAGTTTTTCTGTCCTGTCTTGCGTATCCGTAATAAGGAATTACAGCGGTAATGGTTTTTGCACTGGCTCTTTTAAAGGCATCAATTATAATCAAAAGTTCCATAAGATTTTCATTTACGGGATTGCAAAGCGGCTGGATAATAAATACGTCGTCGCCTCTGACGCTTTCTTTTACCTGAACATAAATTTCGCCGTCAGCGAAATTCTTTACAACCATTGGTCCTATTGTTGTACCGAGGTAATCTGCAATTTCCTGTGCCAGTTTAGGATTAGAACGGCCTGCAAATAATTTTATATCGTGTGTCGGATTAATTGCACGTTCCAACTGGGGAAAAGCTAATTCTGAAACCATTACTTTAATTGTCCTTTCTGTTACTCACCGCATGGATAATTATAATCTCCGAATGTTTAAATTTCAATACAAGTTTTAAGTAATGTGAAGCGGTACGTTTTAGGAAGGAAATTTTTTTTTATACCGCGGGGGCAACGCGGTTGCGGGTAAAGTCCGGCAATAACGCATGGTCGAAAACCCTCCGGCACATTCGTGCCGCTTTCCTTATGAAGGGAGGCATTATACTTCCTCGCCCCTTTTTGGGGTGAGGGTTAGGG
>JADIND010000038.1 GCA_017694215.1 Candidatus Scatousia excrementipullorum
TTGAGTTTTTGGGTAGTTTAGAAGGTGTAGATTGCAGGCAGGAGCTGCAACTGTGTTGCTACAGAGCAAAAGAGATTCTGAATAGTGACGATTTTCGTCTGCCGCCACGGTTAATGTTTCAGAATAACAAAGGCAAATCCCCCTTTATAAAAAGGGGGCAAAAACGCAAGCCTCCCTTGTAAGGGAGGTGGCATGAATATGCCGGAGGGTTTAAGGAAGTTTACCCTCACCCGAATTGCTAAATTCACAAAGTTCATTAAGCAATTCAACCCTCTCACAAAGAGAGAGGGTAAAGAGTCAAGTCATCCTGAACTTGTTTCAGGAACTCAATATAAAAAATCCCCCCTGCCCCCCTTTAGAAAAAGGGGGCTAAGGCTTTGCCTCCCTTGTAAGGGAGGTGGCACGAAAGTGCCGGAGGGTTTACTCAAAAGGCGAAAAGTTGCGTTTACGCTTGCGGAAGTCCTCATAACTATCGGTATAATCGGAATAGTTGCCGCAATGACTCTGCCGTCAATAATAGGACATTACAGAAAGCAAGAAATCTGTACGCGATTACAAAAATTTTCATCAACAATGCAAAATGCTATAAATATGTCAACTGTTGATAATGGTCCTGCTCAATACTGGGTTACGCCGACCCAGCAAGATGATACAAAAGACGAATTAGTTTCCGCATATATAAACAAGTACATTTATCCTTATTTGACAGGAATTAAAAAGTGTGATATTAAAGACCCCGACTGTAAAAATATCGGCAAAACATTATTCCCTAATGAAAATTCCCAACAACAACAATCAATTTATATATTTGAAGACGGCAGTTGTTTTACAATATTTTTTGGCGGAGTTTCAGAAACAAGTGGTATGATCCACATAATCTATGATTATAATTGTATGAAAAAACCGAATGAATATGATAAAGATCAATTTTCTTTTGTAATACATTATCAGAGCGGAAATAGTACGCAATTTTCGGGCGGCAGTTATGCTACATACAATATCAATAACAGAGATACATTGCTGGAACTTTGTAAAGATCATACTGCAACACATAAAGGCGGAGGTTGCTCTGCATTAATTGAATATGACGGATGGGAAATCAAAGACGATTATCCGTGGCTTTAATATAAAAGGTTGAAAGCTGCTTAAATCGGAGCTTTTGACCTTTTTATATATTATGAATATAAACTTAGTCACTTGACAGTGTATCCTTTGTGCTGCAATAGTTTTGAGTATTTAGAATTTGTTTGTAAAGAAAGCTTAATATTTCATATATATGTACGGGAAATTTTCTTGACTACAAATTTTGTTAAGATTATGATTTAAGAACATGTAAAAATTAAAGTCGGGTGAACTATGCCTATATTCCAAAAAGCCCGAATTTCATAAAAAGGTTTATCAGTCTGAAACGCAAGTAGCACAAAACTTTCAAGTAAAAAGAGATTTCAGCGGATAAAAGGTTAACAGCCTTAAGTTAGAACAATAAAAAATTTTAGTACGTACACCATTTATAAATGAGGTGAATTGATGTCTAAGACAAAATATGCAGAAAGAGTAACACCAATGGGTATTCCTCATACTCGTTTGGATGATTTACCGGATCTTATTGAAGTGCAGAAAAAATCTTTTGAATGGTTTTTAAAAGAAGGTTTGAAGGAAGAGTTGCTTTCTTTTTCACCTATTAAAGACTATACAGGCAGATTGGAATTACACTTCTTACCTAACTATACTTTCGACAACGCTAAATATACCGTTGAAGAAGCAAGAATTCATGACGCAACTTATGCAAAACAACTCCGCGTTATGATTAGATTAGTTAACCGTGACAGCGGTGAAATTAAAGAACAGGAAGTATATATCGGTGACATTCCTACAATGACCGATAAAGGTACTTTCATTGTAAACGGTGCGGAACGTGTAATCGTTTCTCAGATTGTTCGTTCTCCTGGCGTTTACTTTAAACGTGAAATTTCCCCTGCAGGAAAACGCTTGTATAATGCAACAATGATTCCTAACCGCGGTGCATGGTTGAAAATCGAAACAGATTCAAATGACTTAATCTATGTAAAAATAGATAAAAACAGAAAAATTTTGGCAACAACTTTATTGAAAGCTATGGGTATCACAGTTGGTGAAATGGAAACTTTATTCACTCACTTTGAATTCTTAAAGAAAACTCTTGATAAAGATACAGCTGAAACTACAGATGATGCTTTAATTGAAGTTTATAAAAAATTGAGACCGGGAGATCCTGCTTCACCTCAGGGCGGAAGACAGATTCTTGAGGCTCGTTTCTTCGATGAAAAGAAATATGATATCGGTCGTGTAGGACGTTATAAATTAAATAAAAAATTGAACTTGAATATTCCTAAAAACCAGAGAACTTTAACTGTTCAGGATATCGTTGCATCAATCGAATACTTAATCAATTTAACTTATGATGAAGGTTCCGTTGATGATATCGACCACTTAGGAAACAGAAGAATCCGTTCAGTTGGTGAATTGTTACAAAACCAGTTCAGAGTTGGTCTTTCTAGAATTGAAAGAATCGTTAAAGAAAGAATGACTCTGCAAGATTCTGAAACATTGACTCCGTTGAACTTATTGAACACTAAACCTTTAGTTGCTTCATTAAAAGAATTCTTCGGAAGTTCACAGTTGTCACAGTTCATGGACCAGATTAACC